>USMO01000072.1 GCA_900555785.1 uncultured Eubacteriales bacterium
TGACATACCGAATGGGCATCTTGACCGGCTCGTACTGCTTGGATTTCATGTTCAGATCGGTCCAATACTCGAAATGATGCCGGTTGCGCCCCTTGTGATGCATCCAGGCAGCCGAATAGCCCTTCTCTTCCCGCTCGCGCTCGTTCGGGCTGCGCGTACCCTGATAATACTTCGCTCCGGCGAAAAATTCGGTCGGAGAATATTTGGACAGGTCATGAAACAGCCCCTGCCAGCCAATCCCAGCCCGAAAGCAATGCGCAATCACCTTGTGCCGGTGCCGGGTGATCGTCCGGAAATGCCGGAACGGATGTGCCATATGATCATCTCCCGCTGTGTTTTTCCCATTTATTATACACCAATCGACAGCGTTTGTCAAGGTGCGGGAGAAAACACAGCGGGAGAGCGGTCAAAGCAGAATGCAGATCAGACCGTTGCTGCCCTCGTTAATAATGCGCTCCAGCGTTTCGGAGAGCTTCTTGCGCGATTCCTCTGGCATGTGCGCCAGCTTGGTGTGCAGCCCCTCGTTGACCAGCTCATACAGCGACTTTCCGAACATGTTTGACCCCCAAATGCTGCGCGGGTCCTCCTCAAATTCCTTCAGCAGATACTTCACCATGTCCTCGGATTGCTGCTCGGTCCCAACCATCGGGCTGATCTCGGTTTCAATGTTCGCGCGGATCATGTGAATCGACTGTGCGGCGGCGCGCAGCTTGACCCCATAGCCGCCCGACTGCTTGACGATCTTCGGCTCCTCCAGCCGCAAATCTTCCACCTGCGGCATCACAATGCCGTAGCCGCCCTCCTCGACCTGCTTCAGCGCCTCTGCCACACGGTCATATTGCTTTTTCGTCTCTGCCAGGGCGCGCAACTGCTCAATCAGGGCGCATTCGCCGTCAATCGCCAGTCCGGTCATCTCGCTGACCACCTCGTAATACAGCCCATCCCGCATCGCAAGCGACAGCTCGGCTTTGCCGGTCCCCATGTCCAGCCGGTCAACCGTGACCCCGCCGACATACTCGTTCTCGCGCAAACCGCTGTAAGCCTCCCCAACGTCGCCCATCCGCGTCACGTTTCCGGCACAAGCCGCCAGCGTGCTGCCAAGCGACATCCGGATGCGGTGCCCGGCTGGCAGAGCGTTTGTCCATTCGGGCAGCCGGACCGTCACCTCACAAACCGGAAATTCGCCCAAAATCAGCCCCAGAATCTGCCGGATGTCCTCGGCGTCCAGCTCCAGACAGTTGACCAGCGCAACCGGAACGGCGTACTTTTCCTCAAGTTCATGCGCCAGCGCGTGCGCAGCTTCGCCCGCAGGGTCTGCCGAATTGAGCACCATCGCAAACGGTTTGCCGATCTCCTTCAGCTCGCGCACAATGCGCTCCTCTGCCTCCTGATAGGACGCACGGGGAATCTCCCCGATGGTGCCGTCGGTCGTGACCACCATGCCGATGGTCGAATGCTCGGTAATGACCTTTTTCGTGCCCATCTCAGCCGCCTCCGCAAACGGCATCGGCTCCTCCTGCCATGGCGTGCGGACCATGCGCGGCTGCCCGTTTTCCAGAACGCCCATCGCGTCCGGAACCAGATAGCCCACGCAGTCAATCATCCGCACGCGCAGCTCGGCGTTTCCGTCCAGCGTAACCGGAACCGCCTCCTCCGGGATAAACTTCGGCTCGGTCGTCATCACCGTCTTGCCCGCAGCCGACTGCGGCAGTTCGTCCCGCGCGCGGTCACGGGAGTAGCCTGTGCCAATGTTCGGCAGGACCACCGCCTCCATGAACCGCTTGATGAATGTGGATTTTCCGCTGCGGACCGGACCCACCACACCGACGTAAATGTCGCCGCCTGTCCGCTCGGCAATGTCCTTGTAAATCGAATACTCCGGCATACAAAAACCTCCCATAACTCTTCCGATGTTGGTAAAGTATATGGGAGGTATTCCGAATTTAGAACACAAGAAACGAGACAAGATATGCAGCAAGGCTGGATGCCAGCGCAACCACGATCAGCGACTGCCCGAAAAAGGACAGCACCAGCCCGACCGCCATACCCGCAAGCGACGTGATCAGGTTCCCCGTGGACGAAAACATCGCGGGAACCGTCATGGCAGCCAGAACGGCATACGGGATATAATGAAAGAACCGAATGGCGAAGCGCGACCGGATCTGCCGCCGGAACAGCAGCATCGGCAGCACCCGAACCAGATACGTCGTCAGCGCCATCGCTGCCCCCAGCAGCAAATGCTCAGGCGGGATCATTGGCATGCTCCTCTCCCGCAGCCGGGCAGAACGCCGAAACCAGCAGCGCCGCCGGGACCGCACACAGAATCATGGCAAAGCCCTCGGAGATCCGGGAGAGCACCGGAATGTAGGTCATGGCGCATCGTAGCGCCGCCGCAACGGCAACCGTGAGAAAAATCCCGCGCTCCCGCCGCATGGGCGGCACGATGATTGCGAGAAACATCGCATAAATGGTGATACCGAGCGCCGCCTCCAGCCGCGCGGGCAGCACCGAGCCGACCAGCGCGCCGAGCAGCGTTCCTGCAGTCCAGCCGATATAAGGCGCCGTCAGAATCCCGTATAGGTACGCCGGACCGACCGAATCGGGCTTGGTAATCGCCACGGCGTAAATCTCGTCGGTCAGGGAAAAGCAAAGAATCATCCGCTGCCACCATGGCTTTGCGCGGTCATCCAGCCGCTGCGTCAGCGAGATGCCCATCAGCGCATAGCGCAGATTGATCACCAGCTGCGTCAGGATCATTTCGATCACCGTGCCACCTGCGGCAATGAGCGCCACACCGGCAACCTGCCCGGCTGAGGTCAGGTTGGTCATGGAGATCAAAAGCGCCTCCAGTGCCCGCAGCCCCTGCCCAACGCTGGAGATGCCGAAGCCGAAGGAAACAGACAAATAGCCAAGCCCAATCGGAATGCCCTCTCGCAAGCCGTTGAGATACCGATACGGAGATACAGAAGATTTCATACAACACCCGCTTTCCACCAGAATCTTTATTATAGCACACCGCGCAGCGCTTGTCAAGTAGGTACGACATCTTCCGGCAGAATGCCCGCACATTGGGGAAAATTTGCCGTCTCTTTTTGTCAAAAAAAGCTAAAATGATGAAAATGTGATTTTTTTTTGAAAAAGGGGTTTACAAATGGGGAAAAGTATGGTATACTATCCCGCGGAACACAAACGGCAGATGCGTATGTGGCGGAACTGAATACCCATGCCTTACCTGTAGTCTGCCGGCGAACCATGCATCGATCGCATCCGTGTTCCCCGACAGTTTTTTCTTTTGGTCTTTGCGGTCTTCCGACCGTGCGGATAAATAAAAAGATTCGGGAGGATCTACAAATGAAGCTCATTTACAATGTAAATGAAAAGCCGAAGTTCTCAAAGAACCTCATCTACGCATTCCAGCAGGTGCTGGCGATTATGGCGGCGACCATTGCGGTGCCGGCAATCGTCGGAAACGGGCTGACCGCTGCGGCGGCAATGTTCGGTGCCGGCGTTGGAACCATTGTCTACCTGCTCTTCACCCGCTTCAAAAGCCCGGTATTCCTCGGCTCCTCCTTCGCTTTCATCGGTTCGATGAGCGCAGCGTTCGCGGGCGGTGTCTCGATGGCACTCGGCTACCTCGGTCTGATTTTCGGCGCAATCTTCGCAGGGCTGGTGTATGTCATTCTTGCGATCATCGTCAAAGCCGTCGGCGTTAACTGGATTTCCAAGCTGATGCCCGCAGTTGTCATCGGTCCTACGGTTGCAATCATCGGTCTGTCGCTTGCCGGCAACGCCATCACGCAGCTGACCACCAACACCTCTTCGGCTGCAAGCCCCGTCAGCTACTTCGCTGTGCTCTGCGGTCTGGTTACCCTGTTCGTTACCATGCTGGTGTCGACCTATGGCTCCAAGCAGTTTAAGCTCATCCCCTTCATCATCGGTATCCTCTCCGGCTACGCGCTGGCGCTGGTTCTGACCCTGATCGGGACCGCTGCTGATGTGGAATCGATGAAAATTATCAGCTTCGCGCCCTTCAAGGCACTTGCAGACGGCGGCGTGAGCGTGAAGACCTTCATTGCCCTCCCCGATTTAACCTTCCTGACCGCATTTGACGGCTTCAAGGCGCTTGGCAATAACCCCGGCTACATCGGAACCGTTGCGGTTGCTTACATCCCGGTTGCGTTCGTGGTCTTTGCGGAGCACATCGCCGACCACAAGAACCTTTCCTCTGTCATCGGCAAGGACCTTCTGACCGAGCCCGGTCTGTCCAACACCCTGCTGGGTGACGGCGTTGGCTCGATGGCGGGTGCCTTCTTCGGCGGTTGCCCGAACACCACCTACGGCGAGTCGGTCGGCTGCGTTGCAATCACCGGTAACGCCTCCACCAGCACCATCGGTCTGGCAGCAATCCTGTGCATCGTCATCTCCTTCTTCTCCCCCTTCGTTGCCTTCCTCTCCTCGATTCCTGCCTGCGTGATGGGCGGTGTCTGTGTGGCGCTCTACGGCTTCATCGCAGTCTCGGGTCTGAAGATGATTCAGAAGGTCGACCTTGACCGCAACCGCAATCTGTTCGTGACCTCGGTCATCCTGATTGCCGGCATCGGCGGCATGACCCTGACCTTTGGAAAGGTGACTCTGACCTCGGTTGCCTGCGCTCTGATTCTTGGCATCGTGGCAAATATCATCCTCGCAAAGGAAAAGGCTCCGGATTCCGACGAGGACGACAAGAACTGATTGGTTATAACGGAATCATGAAATAATTGATACCGCCCCACCGACAGAGAGAATCTGCCGGTGGGGCGGTGTTTTTTGGCTTTTGGGATGGATGTTAGGGAATGACCACTGTGTCTCTCCCCTCGGAGATCCCGCCTGCTGGCACCCCTCCGGGGTAGAGGCAAAGAGGTCACTCCCTATCCAAGCCGGACAAAAACCGCCGCGCAGCCTTGAAATGCAAAGCACCCCATATCTGCGCGGCGTAACAATCGCTTCAAAGCGACATCAGAAGCGCTTCATATTTCGGCAGGAGCCAATCATAGGCGGCGTCCGAAAAATGGTGGTTTTCGGGCTTTCCGAGCGACAGACCCTCGTCAATCCACGGAATCTGCGCGCGGTTCTGGAAGGACAGCCCGCAATTGTAGTAGTTGTTGAAGCACGGAACCGACCACTCGCGGCAGACTTCCTCCATCGCAATGACGTATTCCAGGTCGGTCCGACCCTCCTTGGTCGCGCCCCAGCGGTTATAGTTTGTCATGAACAGCATCTTTGCACGCGGGTACTTCTCGGACAGCCCGCGAATCAGGATATTCAGCGCGCCCTTAAAGGTGGTTGGCACCTGGTCATCGTTTTTGCCGATCGGGACCGAAAAACGCTTGTCGTTTGCGCCGCCCAGGACCACCACATAGTCGGCGCCGTCCTCCATCTCCGCATAGCGGCGGCACATCGGAACGATGTTCGGCTCAATCGACTGCTCGGCAACCGGGTTGCCATTCTTTCCGTGATTATAGACCGTCATGTGGTGTTTTTTCGCCAGCTTGTTGACCCAGGTTGCTTCGTTTCCAAGCAGGCTCCCGTAAATCAGGGAATCTCCCAGCGCAACCAGCGTTTTGCCTTCCAAAATGTCTTCCATATCCATTCTCCTTATTCTGCTTCGACCGGCCGATAGAAAAATCTTCAAACAGCCTGTCCATCATTATACCGGATTTCCCGCAAAAAGTCAATAGCCGGGCGGGACAGTTTGCTGTCAGAAAGTCGTCAATAACCCGGCGGCGGTTCGGGCAGCGGCGGCTCCTCGCCCGCGGTGGGGGCGCTGTAGCTGTAGCCGGAAGGTGTCGGTCGCGCGGCTCTCGGCGGAAATTCGAACACCGCGCCGCGCTCGGGATCCAGCTTCAGGAATGCGTCAAAAGCTTTGCCGCTTTTCGGCGAGACGAATCCCTCCAAAAGGTCGGTCTTCCCATCGGTCAGCAGCTTGTGCAGCTGCGACAGCGGAATCACGCGACGGCAGATGGAAATGAATTTGCAGCCCTCCTTATAGCCCGAGCACCCGTAGCTTTTGCGGTACCGGACCAGCGGCTTTCCGCAGACCGGGCAAACGCCGACCCGATCCCCGAAAAAGCCCGTGTCGCGGTCCTCGGACGGGGTAACATCGGCCTTTTTCGCAAAGACCTCGGCAATCTCGTCCTCGGCGAGCTTCACGCTTTCCGAAACGGTCATTTTGCCGTGATAGACCTTTTTGAGTGCCTGCCCCAGCTGCGAAGTCTTGTATTTGTCCATGCTGATCTGCATCTGCGAGAGTGATTCAATCAGAAATTCGCCCCCCGGCAGGATGGAATACACGTCCTTTTTGAGGTCGATATATCCGCTTTTGCGCGCGTTGTCAATAATGCCGGTCCGGGTTGCCTCGGTCCCCAGTTCCAAGCCTTCAAAAATCGCGCGGTAATCTGCTGCATCGTCCGCGCCGATGCTGTCATCCCCGGCATCGGCTGCATCCCGGGCGGCGCTTTTCTCCTCTTTGAAAGGATTTTTGAGGTAGTTGTTCAGCGTTTCAATGGTATAGTGTCGCGGCGGCGTGGTCTCTTTTTCCACCGGCTTGAAATCGATGTTGACCGGGTCGCCCTTCTCAAGCTTCGGCAGAATCTTGTCCTTCTGCGAAAAATCGTCGTATTTCGTCCAGCCCTTTTCCAGCACGGTCATGCCCTTGAGCACAAACGTTTCCAGCGTGCCCACATCGATTGTAATTTCGGTCCGTGACACCACACAGTCCTCGGCGCAGAAGACCGCCACAAACCGCCGGAAAACCGTTGAATAGACCTGCATTTCGCGGTCGCTCAACTGCGCCTTCTGAGGAATTTTGTAGGTCGGTGTCAGCGCGGAGTGCGATTCGATTTTGCTGTCGTCAAAAATGGTTTTGCTGTCCTTGAATTTCACCGGGTAGCCGATTTTCTGGCAGCCGGAAAGAATCTGGCGAATCTTGTCCTTTTCTGCCGTTGCAAGGTACTCCGAGTTGGTTCGCGGATAAGTCAGGTAGCCCTTTTCGTAAAGCCCCTGCACCAGCGCCAGGCTCTCCTGCATGGACATTTTGTATTTTTTTCCCAGCACATTCTGCAGCTTGGAGAGCGAATAGAGCTTGCCCGGCTGCAATTTGTCCTTTTTGTTTTTGACCGCCGTGACCACCGCGCCCGCCGCGTTGTACCTGGCGCACATCGCCCGGGCGTCCGGCAGCTTGTCCGCGTCGAATTTGTTCTTGGAAGTCAGCTCCACCGGCTCGCCCTTGGTCTCCTCGCGGCTGACCATGGCATAATACTTGCCCGGCACGAAATTCCGGATTAAGAGGTCGCGGTCGTAGATTGCCTTGACAATCGGAATGATGACGCGCCCCACGCGCAGCAGTGTGCCGGTTTTCAGCGTTGCGTACCGCGTCAGATTGACCCCGTAAAGCCAGTCAATATAGGTGCGTGCGAAGCCCTCTGAAGCCAGCAGGTCGTATTCCCGCTCGTCCTTCATGTCCTGCAGCGCCGCCGCAACGGTCTGCGGGGTCTGGTCCGGGAGCCACAGCCGCCGCAGATTCTTTTGCCCCTCCAGCGCATGCTCGATGCAAAGACGGACAATGATCTCCCCCTCGCGGTCAGCGTCCCCTGCGTTGACGATTGTGTCCACGTCCGGGCGGTTGCAGAGGTATTTCAGCGTTTCATACTGGCGCGCCACCCCGGGATCGACCGTGCCGTCCGGTTTCTGCCGTAGGGTGAAGCGGAACTCGCGCGGGAAACAGGGAAGATTTTCGATCGTCCAGCGTGCCCCGGCGGGTACG
>USMO01000073.1 GCA_900555785.1 uncultured Eubacteriales bacterium
CCCAAACGCCGGAGCGCGTCGTCTTTTCCTCGTCAATCAACGATGCCGGAATTTCGGACACAAACCGCGACACCGGATTGTAGTTTGTCCTGCCGTACAGAAGCCGCTGGTCCGCGTGCAGGATGTACAGCTCCTTCTTCGCCCGCGTGATCGCAACGTAGGCAAGCCGGCGCTCCTCCTCCATCTCCGCATCGCCGCCGTCAATCGTCTGCATCCCGGGGAAGATTCCGTCCTCCATGCCGGGCAGAAAAACAATCGGAAATTCCAACCCCTTCGCGCTGTGAACCGTCATCATCACAACCGCGTCGGCGTCTTCATCGTACCTGTCAATGTCCGCAACCAGCGCCGTCTCTTCCAGGAACCCGACCAGTGTCGGTGCCTCGCCGCCGTCCTCACATTCGCGGATGTACTCGATAATCTGCGACTTGAACTCGTCCAGGTTCTCCAGGCGCTCTGCCTCCGCTTCTCCGGCGTCGACCAGCATCTGCCGGTAGCCGGAACGGTCCAGCACCGCGTCAAAGAGCACGTCCAGCCGCATCTCCGCGGCATCTGCCGTCAGACCGTTGATCAGACGCGCAAAATCATCCAGCATCGGTGCCGCGTTCTTCAGCGCCACAAACGACTGCGCCTGTTCGATGACGCGGAACTGCGAGCAATCCTGCTCCGCTGCAATCGCCGCAATCGCCTCCAGCGTCTTCGGACCGATCTTGCGGCGCGGCTCGTTGATGATGCGGAGCAGCCGCACGTTGTCGTCATGGTTCGCAATCAGCTGCAGATACGCCACCGCGTCACGGATTTCCTTGCGGTCCGAGAACCGCGTGCCGCACAGCATCCGGTAAGGGACCGCCGCGCGTGCAAAGGCTTTCTCAATGTTCTGCGACTGCGCGTTCATGCGGTACAGGATTGCAAAATCACGGTATTTCGCCTCGCCGCGCGCCACCATCCGCTGCACCGTGTCCACAATCCGGCGGCTTTCGTCGTTCTGGTCCTCGCAGCCGACCAGATGAATCATCGACCCCGCCCCGGCAGAGGTCCAAAGCGTTTTGCCCATCCGTCCGTTGTTCTTCGCGATTACCGCATTCGCCGCATCCAGGATGTTCTGCGTCGATCGGTAATTCTGCTCCAGACGGATGACCTTCGCGTCCGGATATGCCTTGTCAAACGAAAGGATATTCTCAATCGTTGCCCCCCGGAACCGGTAAATGCTCTGGTCATCGTCGCCGACCACCATCAGGTTCCGGTGCCCGGCGGCAAAGAGACGCGTCAGCTCAAACTGCGCCAGGTTCGTGTCCTGATACTCGTCCACACAGACGTAGCGGAATCGCTTCTGGTAGAACTCCGCAATCTCCGGGTGGCGCCGGAAAAGCAGCACCGTCTGCATGATGATGTCATCGAAATCGACGGCGTTCGACTCGCGCAGCAGCTGCTGGTATGCCGAATAGACCCGCGCAATCTGCCCCATCCGGAAGTCGGCACCCGCCTCCGCTTCAAAGGCTTCGGGCGTCAGCAGACGGTCCTTTGCGCGGCTGACCGCGTTTGCAACCGCCTTGATCGGCAGGAGCTTTTCGTCAATGCGGCAGCGCTTCAGCGCCTCGGAATACGCCTTTTTGCTGTCGTCGGTGTCCCAGATCGAAAAACCCGGGCGGTACCCGGCGGCTTCGGCATGGCGACGCAGCACCCGCACGCAGACCGAATGGAACGTGCCGGTCATGATCTCCTCGCAGGCTGCCGGGTCGTCGGCAAACATTGCGTCAATGCGGCTGCGGATCTCCTTTGCCGCCTTGTTGGTAAAGGTGATGGCAAGCACGCGATAGGAGGGGCAGGGGTCCTCGGCAAAGGCATCCAGCATCGGCTTCAGCTGCTGCGGCGGGTACTGCTTTGCCGCCTGCGCGAGGTACTCCACCTGCTCGCCGGTCAGCCCGTCCGGCACGGTCTCCGACCAGTAGGCGTTGCCGTACCGGATGAGAAACGCAATGCGGCGGACCAGCACGGTCGTTTTTCCGCTCCCCGCTCCGGCGAGGACCAGCAGCGGGTTGTTGACCGTATAGACTGCCTCGCGCTGGCGGTCGTTGAGGTCACTGTAAACGGCATCAAACAGCGCGCGCTTGGCGGCAAGATAGCGTTCGGTAAGGGTCATTGATCGGCATCCTTTCTTGCAAGGTAGGCGTTTTTCATAAACAGGGCATCCTCTGCCTGTGTGCCGGCAGATTCGCAGATGATGCGCGGGCAGACGTTCTCCCGCACAATCGCTTCCGCGAGCGGCTCAAAGACGGGACCGTATACCTCGTCGGCAAAGGTCAGGTGGCGCTTTTCGCCGGCTTTGGTGTATTCAATCTTCGAAAAATGGCAGTGCAGGTATCTGGCGTGGGCGTCCCCCAGCTGCGTGGCAATGGTATCAAACACGCGGCGGTAGCTGTCGGCATCCGGAAAAGCACCGCCCAGCGCGCGGGCGTTGAGATGCCCGAAATCGACCACAGGGGTATAGATGGGCGAGACTTTGCATTGCGCAATCACCTCGTCCAGCGTGCCCAGCTGATTGACCTTTCCCATTGTTTCGATGCCAAGCCGCGCGCAGGGGCTGTCTCCGACATCGGCGGCGACCTTTTCCAGCGTGTCAATTGACAGGCGCATGGCTTCCTCGCGCGTAAGCTTTGCGGCGCTGCCGCTGTGAATGACGATGGTATCCGCGCCGAGCAGCCCGGCTGCCCAGAGACTCTTGCGGATATAATCCAGACTTTTCAGGCGCTTTTCCGGGTCGGTTCCCGAAAGCGAGATGAAATACGGCGTATGCAGGGACATGCGGATGCCCGCCGCCCGGGCTTTTTCGCCGATGGCTGCAAGCGAGGTCTCCCCCGCCGCAATGCCGTTTCCGGCTTCGTATTCAAAGGCGTCCAGCCCCTTCTCTTTCAGCCATTCCGGTGCCTGCAGGGTCGATTTCTTCCCCTCGGCGTAAAACCAATCGCCGTTCCCGCCCGGTCCGAACGCCGGGGCGGTGATCGTTTCAAAATTCATGGTGTGTTTCCTCCTTAAGACCTCGGGGCGTTGCCCCGAACCCTACTTGGAAAACTTTTGGAAAAGTTTTCTAAGGACTTTCAAAACTTTAAATGAAGGGGTGGGTCATGATTTAGACGGATTCTGGCGGTTCTTTACGTGCCAGAAGCGCATGAAGGGGTGCCAGGCGTGCCGGCGGGCGTATTTGCGGATGAACGGACGCTCCAGCAGGCGCTTGAAGCGAAAGAACAGAGTCCGCTTATCCCGGATGGGCGGGACGATGATGGCGGGCAGGTTCAGCCGCTGCCCGGCGTAGGCATCGGTCAGGAGTTGGTCGCCGAGGACCGCAGTATTTCCCCGCTCTGCGCCCATGTTCTTCATGGCGAGCAGGAGCGTCTTTTTTCCGGGTTTTCCGCTCTTCGGGTATGCGTCAAGCCCCAGCGTGGCGTTGAAGCGCTCGACCCGCTCCCGGTTATTATTGGAGACCAGCGCAATCTTCACGCCGTCCTCCTGCAGGCTTGCGAGCCATTCCCGCAGGTTGTCGTCCGGCTCCGGCTGCTCGTATGGCGCCAGCGTATTATCGATGTCCACCAGCAGGTTCCGGATGCCCTTCTCCCGCAAAAACGCCGGGGTGACCTCCCGGTAGGTTGCAAACATATAATTCGGTACCATGGTTCCTCCGTTAGAGTGGTGCGTGGTTTTTTGAGGGGGTGGATGGCGCTGGTGGGGTGTTGCGCGAGTCGTGTGCTTTTTTGCCCGGCTTGGATCGTGAATGACTGACTATGCCTCTGACCTTCGGAGATCCCGCACCGCAGTCCAGCCCGCACAACCCCAATTGCGTTAAAAGTTTTTGAAAGGGGTTTGGGGAAAACTTTTTCCAAAAAGTTTCCCCATCGCGTCCTCGCATCCCCGCGTCCCCCCGCGCCCCCGCGCCTTACTTCTCCCACGCCGCAGTGATCTTGGCGGCGGTGTAGGAGGCGTAGTAGCCGTGGGAGGCGTTTTCGAGCACAACAGTGACAACCAGACCGGGGCGGTCGGAACCGGCTGGTGTCGCGGTGCCGGTAAAGAGCGCATTGGTGGCAATAATACGGCGCCGGTTGCCGTCGTCATCGCGAATGTACTCGCCCGTGTCGGGGTCTTTGAGATACTTCCACACCTCGGCGGTACCGGTCTTGCCGCCAACCGTGCTCTTGACACCGGCAGACGAATAGTTCCGCTGAATCGACGAAGACCCGGTCACCACCATCCGCATACCCTGCAGGACCGTTGCAACCGTCGCGTCCGACAGCTCCACTTTTGAGAGCGGCGTGTCGGTCACAGTGGCATCGGTGTAGGTCGGCGTGTCGCTGCCGAACGCACGCACTTCGCGCAACAGATGCGCCGCATAGCGCGTGCCGCCGTTGACCGCCGTGGAAACCATCACGCCGATCTGCAGCGGCGTCATCTGCGTGTTGTACTGCCCGATTGCAGCTGACAGCACGTTGCCCGCCTGCCAGTTTGCGTCGCGCTCCGAGCGGGTGCCGGTCAGCTCGCCCAGCTCAATGCCGGTGTCCTCGCCAACACCGAACGCCTTCATATACTCTGCCATTCGGTCGATGCCCATCGAAATCCCCAGCTCGTAGAAAAAGCTGTTGCAGGAATCCGCTAATGCCTGCGTGACGGTCAGGTTGGTCCCGTAGGCACGGTGCGGATAAGTCGAGCAGCCCCATGAATTGTCGCCGTAGCGATAGCTGCCGGTGCATTGGACCCGCGAGGTAGCGGTAATATCCCCATCCTGCAGCCCCGCCGATGCCATCAGCACCTTGAAGGTCGAGCCGGGCGCGTAAACCCCGCGCAGCGCGTGGTTCAGGAGCGGGTTGCCGTCCATCGCAGCCAGGTCGTTGTAATCGCGGTTATAGGTCGTCAGGTCGAAGGTCGGATAGGACGCAACCGCAAGGATTTCAAAAGTGGTCGGGTCCATCGCAACCGCCGCCCCGGCGTTGCATTCAAAGCCGTTTTTGGCAGCGGTCGTGTTCTGGTCGCGTACCTTCACGTCTGCCACGTTCTCTGCCAGGGCGTCCTCGGCAGCGATTTGCATATCGATGTCGATGGTCAAGTAGACGTCCAGCCCCGACTGCGGCTCAACGACCGTTTCGGTCTTAATGACCGTGCCGTTTTCGTCAAACGTGACTTTCAGCTTGCCGTCGGTGCCGTGCAGGTACTCCTCAAACGCCGCCTCGCAGCCGGATTTACCGACCAGCGCGTTCATCTGATAGCCGCGCTCGTTGTAGTAATCCCACTCCTCGGAGTAGATCGGACCGACGGTGCCGAGGATGTGCGATGCGTAGCCGGGGTAGCGGTAAACGCGGTCGGCGGTGACCGAAAACGACACGCCCGTCAGGCTCATTTCCTGCACGTAGGTAATCAGATCGGTTCCGGCGTTCACGGCGAAAGTGTAGTCCTCCCCGTCGCCGAATTTCTTTGCGTCCATGTCGTAGTGCAGCCGCAGCAGGCTGTCGATCTGGCGGTCGGAATAAACGCGGTTGCCGCTGCTGTCGGTCTCCAGCAGGCGAAACGTATCGACATATTCCGCAACCAGGTCCTTCGCTTTGGCGGTCTCCTTCATGCCGTGCGCCTTCAGAATGCGTTTGAGCTGGAAGTTGACCGATGTGTTCTCGTCCTGGGAGGCTGCGGAATAGGTATAGTCCGGATAACTGCCGTCAAACGGGAAATATTTTTCGGTATGCGCGCTTTCCGCGTCGCACATGCGCAGCGCCTCCAGCAAGGTCAGGTAGACCCGGTTTGCCGCCGACGCGCTGACGGCTGCGAGCGCCGCGTTGGACAGCACCAAATCATAGGTATACCGGTTGGAGACCAGCGCGTTCCCGTTGCGGTCGAAAATCTCCCCCCGCACTGCCGGAACGATGACCAGCCGGACGCTTGTCCCGTCCTCTGCCGTCTCCTCTCGGTTGATGATCTGCACGTAAAACAGCCTGCCGATGTACACCAGGCACACCGCGCAAAAAGCTACGGCAAGGATGACATACCGCATCAGGTGGTTCCGTTTCTGTGCCATCGTGGCTGCTCCTTTCTGGGGAAGACCTCGGGGCGCTGCCCCGAACCCCGCTTAGGGACCTTCTTGGAAGAAGGTCCCTAAGAACCTCCAAGAACTTTTCATAAGGGGTGGATTGGGTGATTCTTTGGTGAGATGGATTTTGGGATGGGTGGATTTGTAGGGGACCAACCCATGTGTCGTTCCGTTAGGTTGGATGACGTATGGGCCGGACTGCCTCTACCCTTCAGAGGCAGGTCCCCCATTCACTCTCCAAGCCGTTCAAAAGTCACACAAATCACCCAATCGCCATCCAAAACATTGCCACGAAGACCGCGCAGGCGAGCCAGACGGCGGGGTTGAAGAGGACAATCTTTGCCCATTGCCCGCCGGTGTAGGGGCTTTTCCAACGTCTCGGACGGAACCGTTTGAGCAGCCAGACCAGTGACGGAATGACGGTCAGTACGGCAAAGCCGTAAACTGCCAGGTCCACGAGGTACATGCCAAGTGCAATCGGGTCGCCCACCAGCGTTTCGATTGTAAAGGTGGAGCCGACCCGCCGGATGAGCAGCGTCGACCAAACCGAACCGAAAAAGTTCAGCCCCACATGCAGGGCAATGCTATAGCGCAGCCTGCCGGTCATGCAGTACACCGCACCGAAGGCAAGCCCGAGCAGGAACGCATAAAAGAACTGGCTGAAGTTGCCGTGCGCCAGCCCGAAAATCGTTGCCGACAGCAGGATTGCCGGAATGTCACCGTATTTCCGCAGCCGGTCGATGACAACCTTCCGGAAAAACAGCTCCTCCGCAACCGGCGCCAGAATGACCGTGCAAAGCGCCATGACGCCAAGCGGCGTGTTGTCGGCAACGTTCTGCACCGGGTTTTTCTGCGCCTTGCCGGTCAGCGATTCGATTACCGTATTGACAAAGTTCCCCGCAAAGCTGCCAAGCAGGAGGAAAGCCACCGAAACGGATAGGAGCGCGACAACCGAGACCGCACCCAGCCGCCTGCTCTCGATCGGCTCCGGCTTGATGTTGCGCAAAATCAGCCATCCCGGCAGCATGCCGAACAGGTAGAGGCAGAAGGTGGACGCCAGAAGCCGGAACCACATTTGCTTCAAGAGCTCCGGCGCAAACAGCGAAAAGATGAACGATACCCCGAACTGTGCCAGGGTGGAGCAGATAAAAACAGAGCCGATTCCAGCTGCAAAGATTGCCACGCGGCGCATCTCTGCCCCTGTCCGCACCGGCGGTGTCGGCTCCCATGTGAATTGATACGTCATGGTTTCCCTCCCTTCAGAGAAAACGGTTTCCTGTGTGGTTTTGGGGGTGCGAGGGGGTGACCTGCCTCTGACCTTCGGAGATCCCGCCTGCCGGTGCCCCTTCGGGGTTCGACCGGGCAGGCACCCGCAGGTGCCTTGCTCTGAGATGACACGGAAGGTTGATTTTTGCGTGGTTCTTACTCTTTTTGTCCGTCTAAGTTAGTGGCTGTTAGTAGTAAACCCACGCAAAGCCCCCTTTATTAAAGTTCTTGAAGGTTCTTAGGGAACTTCTTTCAAGAAGTTCCC
>USMO01000074.1 GCA_900555785.1 uncultured Eubacteriales bacterium
TGTGGCGGGGACATTCTGAAAATTGAGCATTTGAGGAAGTCCTTCAAGGAAGTAAAGGCGGTAGACGATTTATCCTTCCGGGTGAAAAAAGGGGAATTGTTTGCCTTTTTAGGGGTAAACGGCGCCGGAAAATCCACCACCATTTCCATTATTTGCGGACAACTGCAAAAGGACAGCGGCAAGGTGTTTCTTGACGGAAAAGACATTGAGAACGGCATGGGAGACCTGAAACGAAAGCTGGGGGTGGTCTTCCAGAATTCGGCGTTGGATCAGCCCCTGACGGTTCTTGAGAATCTGCAAAGCCGCGCCTCACTCTACGGGATCTTCGGAAAGGACTTCCGAAACCGGCTGGAGGAATTGACGGAACTGTTGGATTTGAAGGAACTGCTCGGAAGAACGGTGGGCAAACTGTCGGGCGGACAGCGGCGGCGCATCGATATTGCAAGAGCGCTTCTGCACCGTCCTGAGCTTCTGATTCTGGACGAACCCACCACCGGGCTGGACCCGAAGGGACGGGAGCAGATTTTTGACGGCATCCGGACCTACCGTGAAAAGGCCGGGTCTACGGTCATGATCGTCAGCCACAGCATGGAGGACATGGCGCAGTATTGCGACGATGTGATTGTGCTGGCGAACGCGCGGGTCATCCTGTCCGGCGAGCGCGAGGAGGTCTACGCACACGGAGACCTGTTGGAGCAGAACGGGCTGGACATTCCGCAGATTACCCGCCTGATCGGCATTCTGCGCGAACGCGGCTTTGATCTGCCCGCCAACATCTATACGGTTGACCGCGCGTTTGAGGTCCTGCGCAGGCAGCTGGGGGAGGTGTCGGAATGAAAAAAATCACCTTCGGGCAATACTATCCCGCAGACTCGGTGATTCACCGCATGGATGCGCGCGCCAAAATCGTGTCTGCCATTCTCTATATTGTGGCGGTCTTTCTCTGCAAAAACGCCCTGTGCTTTGCGGCGCTGGCGCTCTCGGCGGTTCTCCTGGTGGCGCTCAGCCGCATTCCGCTCCGGCTGGTGCTTTCCACGCTGAAGCCGCTGATTGTCATCATCACGCTGACGTCGCTGATCAACATCTTCTTCACCAAGGGAGAGATTCTGCTGACGCCGGAGACCTGGAAGGTCCATGTGTATGCCGAGGGGCTTTGGAACGCGCTGTTTATGGTCCTGCGGATTACGGTCCTTCTGGCATCCACAGGCGTTTTCCTGACCTTTACGACCACGCCGATTGCGCTGACCGATGCGCTGGAATCGCTGCTGATGCCGCTGTCCAAGCTGCACCTGCCGGTCCATGACCTTGCCATGATTACCACAATCGCGCTGCGCTTCATTCCGACGCTGAGCGAGGAGACCGAAAAGATTATGAACGCGCAGAAGGCAAGAGGCGCGGATTTTTCCAGCGGAGGACTGATCAAGCGCGCAAAGGCGCTGCTGCCGGTCTTCATTCCGCTGCTTTCGTCGGCGTTCAAGCGCGCGGACGAACTGGCAAACGCGATGGACTGCCGCTGCTATCACGGCGGCGAGGGCAGAACCCGCCTGAATGTGCCGCATTTCCGGATCGGTGACGGCGTGATGATTCTGCTTGCCGTTGCCTTCGGGGTGGGAATCTTTTTCCTGAACCGGCTTGGAATCGGCTACACGATGAAGTGACGCGATGAAACTGCTGATTGAAGTAAGCTATCTCGGAACCCGATATGCGGGCTATCAGGTGCAGCCGAACGGCGACACCGTGCAGCGGCAGCTGAATCTTGCTGCCGAGCGCCTGTTCGGGTATCCTTGCGACATCGCAGGCTGCAGCCGGACCGACAGCGGGGTCCATGCAAACGCGTTCTGCGCGGCGGTCACCAAGCGGGGAACCGGGAGCCTTGAGACCGACATTCCGGTTGCCAAGATTCCGCTGGCGCTCTCTGCACAACTGCCGGAGGACATCTGTGTCTTCCGCGCCGCCGCCGTGCCGGATGATTTTCACCCGCGCTATGATGTGGTGATGAAGGAATATGTATACCGGATCTGGAACCGCCCGGTCCGGGACCCGTTTGAAGCGGGGCGGTCCTGCCATTTGCCAAAGCGGCTGACCGATGCGGACCTCTGTCGGATGCAGGCAGCAGCCGGAGCGCTGCTGGGGCGGCACGATTTCCGCGCGTTCATGGCGCAGGGGTCGAAGATTGTCGATACGGTCCGCACGCTGTATGCGTCCGAGATGACGCGGGAAGGAGATTTGCTCCTTTACCGGGTCCGCGCGGACGGATTTCTCTATCACATGGTCCGCATCCTTGCCGGAACGCTGGTGGAAGTGGGCGAAGGGAAACTTGACCCGGCTGACATTCCGGGCATTCTGGCGGGCGGTGGCCGTTCCCGCGCGGGCAGGACGCTCCCGGCATGCGGGCTGTACCTGAACCGGGTGTTTTACCCGGCAGATCCGTTCGGAGAGGAGGAGAAGGCTTGAAGAAACGAAGCGACCGCGCAGGCGTCCGGCTCGAACGTCCGCTCGACGCCTACTACGAGGGAATCTCCGAGCGGTTCGGCATCACGCAGGTGATTCTGTACCTGTCGCTGCTGGTGTTCGTGGTGTTCTCCCTGATCGGCAACACCGGGCTTTTGACCTACCAGAACTTCTATTATTTCTTCAAGGACCTCGGCGCGTCGGCAGAAACGGTTGACGTGCTGCACACCGACGGGCTGAGCTATCCCACCGACTCCGCGCAGAGTTTCACGCTCTACCGGCAGGGGCTTGCCGTTGCGGGCAACACCTCGGTCACGGTGTTTACGCCGTCCGGCAGGCAGGTCATCAGCCAGAAGCTGCAGTACAGCAATCCGATGGCGGTCGGCTCCGGCAAATACCTGCTGGTGTACGAAGCGGACGGTCTGCAGTATTCGCTCTACAGTTCCTATGCGCAGGTGCGCACCGGCAAGAGTCGGAACCCAATTCGGGCAGCGGCTGTTTCCGAATCCGGCGCCTATCTGTTGCTTTCCGCGTCGGATGAGTTTCCGTCCGAGATGGAACTTTATGACGACAGCTTTGAGCGCATCGGCTATTTCACGCTTTCCTCTTATGTCACCGATGTGGCAATCAACCAGAAGGGAACGGTCTTTGCCTTCCTGACCGCCGAGGTCTCGGGCGGCAGCTACGCAACGTCGGTCCGCCTGTATGAGACCGGACGGAGCGAGCCGGTTGCCGTCACGTCGCTCGGGGACGGGCTGGGGCTGTCCTGTGCCTTTACCGATTCCGGCAACCTGTCGGTCATCAGCAGTGACGGAGTCCGGTTCCTCTCGCCGCGCGGTGCCCTGACCGGGGAATACCGTCTGGGCGGCATGCAGATTCAGTCTGCTGACCAAAACGGTGACGGCTGTGCGTTGATTCTGAAAAAAAACGGAATTTCTTCTAAAAAAGATGCAATAGTATTTGACAAAAGCGGGAAAATGTTGTATAATGATAGCATTACCGAAACGGCGGACGGCATCCGGCTGGCGTGCAGCACGGTCTTTCTGCTCTGCGGGGACGGCGTGGTCCGGATCCGCACGGAGAACGGCAGGACCCAAAAGATTGCCTGCGTCACCGACCGGCGAACCATGCTGGCGTATGATGACAGCTGCGTGCTGATCTGTTCCTCCAAGCGGGCGGTGTTCTGCCGGTTCGGAAACTAACTCAAAAGGAGACATACCATCATGGGAAAGTACATTGTGGATCTGATCGCGGTCGTGCTGGCGGCATTCATCATTTTCCGCTGCGCACGAAAGGGCTTCTTCCTGACCATTCTCAGCTTCTTTAAGTTCCTTCTGGCAGTTCTGGCGGCATATTTCTTCGGTGGCAAGCTGGGCGCGCTGCTGGGGGATGCGTTTATCAACCAGTCGATTTATGACTCCATCTATAAAAAATTCAATGAGATTTACCAGAGCGCTTCGGCTGGCTTCAACGTCGAAAGCGTCAAGAGCGCGATTCCGGCTTTCCTGCGGACCGATGAGATGATGGCACAGCTGAACGGGCTGGAAGGCTCGGGCGAGGAGCTGGTGGAATCCATGTCGAAGACCGTTGCGGACGCGCTGTCGGCAGTGGTCTGCACGGTGGTCGGCGCCATTCTGATGTTCCTCATCGCCATGCTGGTGCTGACGGTTGTATATGCCATTCTCAAAGCCATCAAGTCGAAGTTCAGGCTGCTGGGGATTGCCGACGGCGTGCTGGGCGCGGTGTTCGGCTGCCTGATTTCGTGCCTGGTGCTGATGCTCTTCGGCTCGATTGTCAAGCTGTTCTTCGGAACAACGGAGATTTACAGCGCCTCCAAGGTCGTCAGATTCTTCGGGGACGCAACGCTGACCGACTTCTTCGGCTGGCTCAACATTGATCAATGGATCGCTAAACTCAAGAGTTAAAACGAAAGGTTTTCAGAGACATGACCATGTGTTCACAATGCCACAAGCGTGTGGCAGTCGTGTTTATGACGCGGGTGGAGAACGGGGAAAAGACCACCCGGGGCTTCTGCATGAAGTGCGCAAAGGAGCTTGGAGTTCCGATCGACAACATTGTCGGCAACGTGATTGACCAGCTCGGCATTTCCCCCGAGCAGCTGGAGAGCGCCGAAAACGACCTGGGCGAGATGCTGGGGCAGGCGCTCAAACCGTCGGACTGCGACGATCCTGCAGACGGCGGCGCACCGGCAATCGATTTCCCAAAGCTGTTCCGCGATGCGGGTCTGGTGCCGCCGGATGCACCCAAGCCTGCGGACGGCACGTCGGGCGAGAAGACAAAATCCGACCGTCGGCAGCAAAAAGAGCGCGAAAAAGAGCAGAAAAAGCTGAAATTCCTGACCACCTACTGCCGGAATCTGACGCAGTTTGCGCGGGAGGGAAAGCTGGACAATATCATCGGACGGGACCGGGAGCTTTCTCGCGTGATTCAGATTCTCTGCCGCCGGCAGAAGAACAATCCCTGTCTGATTGGCGAGCCGGGTGTCGGAAAGACCGCCATTGCCGAGGCGCTTGCCATCCGCATTGCGGCGGGGAACGTTCCCTATAAGCTGCGGGGCAAGGAGATTTATCTGGTCGACATGACCGCGCTGGTTGCCGGAACGCAGTTCCGCGGGCAGTTCGAGTCGCGCATTCTTGGGCTGCTTTCCGAGGTGCGCGAGGTCGGCAACGCGATTCTGGTCATCGACGAGGTACACAACATCGTCGGGACCGGCGAAGCGGAGGGCAGCGTCAATGCGGCAAACATCCTCAAGCCGGCACTTTCGCGCGGCGAGGTGCAGGTCATCGGCGCAACGACCCTCAACGAATACCGCAAGTATATCGAAAAGGATTCCGCACTGGAGCGCCGGTTCCAGCCGGTAACGGTCAACGAGCCGTCTGTCGACGATTCGGTTGAGATGCTGCAGGGAATCAAGCATTATTACGAGGAGTTTCACGGCGTCCACATTCCGGACACTGTGCTGCGCCGCGCGGTTGTGCTGTCCGAGCGCTATATCACCGACCGGTTCCTGCCGGACAAGGCGATTGACCTGATTGACGAGGCTGCGGCGCACCGGTCGCTTTCCTCGGCGGTCTTGGGCGAAAGCTACGAGATTCGGGACAAGCTGCTGGAGTTGCGCACCGAGCGCGAGGCGCTGGAAGGGGAGATTGCCGGAAACGAACAGGTCGAGGACCGCAGATACGAGGCGATTTCGAAGCTGCAGTCCGAGGAGCTGCGCCTGAGCGCGCGCCTGAACGAACTGGAGCCGGAGACCCACCGCATTGAACTGACCGAGGATGACATTGCCGGGGTGATTGAACTTTGGACCGGCGTTCCGGCATCGAGCATCACCGAGAACGAATTTGAGCAGATCGACCGCCTGGAGGAGCGTCTGAAGGCGCACATTGTCGGGCAGGACGAGGCGGTTGCCGCCGTGGCAAGAGCCATCAAACGGAACCGCGCGGGCATTTCCTACAAGCGCAAACCGGTGTCCTTCATCTTTGCGGGACCGACCGGCGTAGGAAAGACCGAGCTGGTCAAAACGCTGGCAAACGACCTGTTCCATTCGCCGGAAACGCTGATTCGGCTGGATATGTCGGAATTTATGGAAAAACACGCGGTCTCGCGCATCATCGGAGCGCCTCCCGGATACGTGGGCTACGACGAGGCGGGGCAGCTGACCGAAAAGATTCGCCGCAGACCCTATTCCATCGTGCTCTTTGACGAGATTGAAAAGGCGCACCCGGACGTGCTGAATATTCTGCTGCAGATTCTGGACGACGGCAGAATTACCGATGCGCGCGGAAAGACCGTCAACTTTGAGAACACCGTGATTGTGATGACCACCAACGCAGGTTCCGACCACACGGCGGCGCTTGCCGGTTTCTCTGCCAGCGAACAGAGCGCAGCGGAGGAAAAGACCCAAAAGGCACTGGCATCCTTCCTGCGTCCCGAATTTCTCAACCGGGTGGATGAAATCATCACCTTCCGCTCGCTGGACCGTGCCGACTTCGTGAAGATTGCCTCAATCATGCTGGGTGAGCTTGCCGCCGCACTTGCGGAAAAGCAGATTACACTGACCGTGACCGATGCCGCAAAGGAACTGGTTGCGGAAAAGTCCTTCTCCCGCACTTACGGCGCGCGGAACATGCGGCGCTATATCCAGCGCGAAATCGAGGACCGGCTTGCAGCCGAACTGATTTCGGGCTACGACCGGCACTACACGCAGGCGACTGTTGACGCGGATGCCGACGGGATCCGGGTCAGCTGCCTCTGATGACTATGGAAGAGAAAAAACGCGTCAGATGGTGCCGGACGGCACCTGCGGATGCCCTGCGGCTGCTCGGAAGTGACGGGCAGCGCGGGCTTTCCCATAAGGAGGCATACCGGCGGCTCCGGGCAAACGGGCAGAACCGTTTCATGGAGCCGCCCAAACAGGCGCTGGGGATTCTGCGCGGTCTGTTCCGCGACCCGGTCCTGATTCTGACCCTGCTGTGCGGGGTCCTGTCGCTGTGCTTCGGTGAGGTGCTCAGCGGGCTGCCGTTTCTCGTGCTGTTTCTTGCGTGGGGAACGGTTTTTGTCGTTCGGCTGCTGCGGCAGGTCTGGCGGCTGCAGGCGCAGTTCGCCTTTTTCGACACCCCGTCGGTCACAGTCATGCGAGAGGGGGAGGCGTTCCTCATTCCCGGCACGCGCGTGGTGCGGGGGGACGTAATCGTCCTGCATGAGGGGGACATCGTTCCCTGCGACTGCCGGCTGCTGTCGGGCGAGGACCTGACGGTCCGGCTGACCTGGCGGGAGGGCGAGAAACCGGCACCGCACCTTTATAAGAAGAATGCCGGCAGGACCTATGCCTATGGGGATGCTACGCTGCCGCCGAACGAGGAGAACATGCTTTACGGCGGCTCGGTCATCGTTTCGGGCAGTGCCGTTGCGCTTGCGGTCGAGCTGGGGGACACCTCCTTTCTCGGCGCGATGGGAGAGAAATACCGCAGCTTCGGCAAGCCGACCGGCGGCGAGGCAATGGGCGGGGCCCTGCCGTACTGCAAGCTGTTTTCGTTCGTGTCGCTGCTGCTTCTGTTCCTGTGCGGCATTGTGTCGCTGTTTGCGGCACCGGCAGAATATACCGCCCTGC
>USMO01000075.1 GCA_900555785.1 uncultured Eubacteriales bacterium
AACTTGAACAGGTATGGTTTGAGGGTTGATTTTTTTGTGTGTGCTAATTTTATATAGCCAAAGACGTGCTGCGTAATTCGGACACCCGATTTACGCAGCACGTCTTTGTTATTATGGAGTTTGCACCAACCGATCAATCAAGTTTCCTTGGAGCAAGTTCTTTGGGGTTCTTAGGGGGGGTCTTTCAAGAAGCCCCCTAAGCAGGGTTTGGGGTGGAGCCCCAAGGTCTTCCCTAACGCCTCAGTTTCGAGACCAGGCAGCGGATGCCGAGGAGGAGCAGAATGCCGCAGGTCGCGCCGGCGGTGTCGAGCCAGACATCCCGCACCATCGGACCCCTGCCGCTGAAAATCTGCACCGTCTCATCGCAAAGCGCGGTCAGCTCACCGGCAAACCAGATGTTGACGTACCATTGTACCGTACGCAAGCGCTCCAACCAAAGGAGCGCGGAAAGCTCCGCACCGAGAACAAAAAACTCGGTAAAATGCGCCAGCTTGCGCACGAAAGCATGACTGATGGAATCGTTGTGAAGGATTTTGCGAATCAGATCGGTCACAAACCGGCTCTCATCGCTGGACGCAGCCTTTCCCCGAGCCGAGCGGCTGAAAATGAAGACAACTGTCAGCCCAATCAAAACCCATAGCACCGCGCGCAGAATCCGCGCCTGTTTCGTCCGTTCCATCAGACACCTGCCGCAATCTTCATCTCTTCCGACTTCTGCGCCGTCCGGTTGACCTCCTCCGGACGGTGGAAGGTCGGAATCACCTCGTGCAGCGCCTGCTTGGCTTTTTCGTTGCTCTCGCTGACCACAGCCGCGCGCAGAATCGCCAGCTTGTTTGCCAGTGCCTCCGGCGAGATCGGATCGTCCCGCTCAATGAAAATCAGACTGTTTTCGGTCTTGTCCAACTCCTCGGTCTTAACCAGCAGCTCCTCGTATAGCTTCTCGCCCGGACGCAGTCCGGTCTCAATGATGTCAATGTCCCGATACGGCTCAAAACCGCTCAGACGGACCATGTTTTCTGCCAGATCCAGAATCTTCACCGGCTTGCCCATATCCAGCACAAACAGCTCGCCGTTCTTCGCTATCGCACCCGACTGCAGCACCAGCTGGCTGGCTTCCGGAATGGTCATAAAATACCGGATGATGCGCTTGTCGGTCACCGTAATGGGACCGCCGTTCATAATCTGCCGCCGGAACAGCGGAATGACCGAACCGGCGCTGCCCAGAACGTTGCCGAACCGCGTTGCACTGAAGGTCGTGTTCGTGGACGAGTGACTGTGGCTCTGCACAATCATCTCGCACATCCGCTTGGTCGCGCCCATCACGTTCGTCGGGTTGACCGCCTTGTCAGTGGAAACCATCATGAAGCGCTCAACGCCGTATTTTTCGGACAGCTCCACCGCATTCAGCGTGCCGAACACGTTGTTTTCAATCGCTTCGCAGCAGTTGTGCTCCATCAGCGGCACATGTTTGTGCGCCGCCGCGTGCAGAACCACATCCGGGCGGTAAGTTGCAAAAATGCGCTCCAGCGCATTCCGGTTGCAGATGGACAAAATCTCCACCCGCAGGTCCAGCCGGTCGCCGTAAGCAATCTTCAGCTCCTGCTGAATGTCGTAAGCGCCGTTTTCGTAAACATCCAGAATCACCAGCTGCCGCGGCTGCATTTTGGCAATCTGCCGGCAAAGCTCGCTGCCAATGCTTCCGCCGCCGCCCGTAATCAGCACCACCTTGTCGCGGTAAAACGCGCTGGTCTTCTCGTCGGTCACAACAATCGGCTTGCGGAATACCAGCTCCTCAATGTCAAATTCGCGCAAATGCCGCCGTCCTTCGCCGACCTGCTGCATCACGGGATAGTCGTAAATTTTAATCTTTTTGCCAAACACTTGATATTGGTTATACAGTTCGCGCCGCTCCTCGGAACTCATGCTCGGGAGGGCAAAAATAATTTCCTGCACCCCGTAGCGATCGAGCACCGCGCGGGTGACGTCCTTTTCTCCGATAATCGGAACATTGTAAATCTGTCTGCCGACCTTTTCTTCGTTGATGTCAATAAACAGCTTCGGTGCGTATGCCGCCGTAACCGAGTTCATCAGTTCCTCTGCCAGCGAAACGCCCACCCGACCCGCGCCGACGATTGCCACGCGAATCTTGTTGTTCTGCCGCTCGGTCCCCAGCTCGAACCCCTCGCCGGCAAACACGCGAATCAGCGGTTCCAGAATCTTCCCCAGAACCGAATCCTTCCGGCAGCACTTGTAGGCATACCGGTAGACCATGCGCATGGCAAGGCAGATGAGCAAGCAGGTGCTGTTGACCGACAGCGACCGCAGCAGCGAAATGTGCCCGATGGGCAGCACGGTCTGCAGCACACTGTAGAGCACGGTTGCGCAGGTATCAGCCACCAATAGCCGGATATAGCTCTGGATGCCACCGTAGCGCCAGACCTGGTCGTAAACCTTCCACACCCCGCGCATGCCGAAGATGGACGCGGTTGCAATCAGCATATGAAGAAAAATATCGGTGTCGCTCAGATTATCCGGCGTCCCGTGGTAGACCAGGAGAAACAGAATCTCCACCACCAGGCAGATAAAAAGATCATAAGCAACGAGTTTCCATCGGGAGTTAAAGAATCGCTTCTCCCGCGTCTGCTCGTCCTTTTGCGTCTGATTCATACAATCAATCCTTTCAAAAAGCGACAGTGCCAACGACACCCGACAGCTGCCGCCACAGGTTCCACAGCAATGGAAAAGCCGGAATAAGGATCCGGCACAAAGAGGATTGCGCCGCAGACCGCAGCACAATCGACAAAAACAGGACAGCTTTTTGCTGTACAGATACTTTTATTGTACCACAACCTCTCCTTTTTTTCAATAGGAAACGGTTCTTTTTTATTTTTTCCACAATTCATATCAAAATGCAGGTCCGGTTTTGTATTGTTTTACCATTGTTATTCTGCATGTTTTGATTGATAAAAATTCTTTCCTGACGGTTTTCAAAAGGCAGGCTGACGGTTTGGTGACGGCGAATTTTGAGTTAGTCGCGACTAATCTTTGGCTTTTTTTGAAAATCGGATTGACAAAACCACTCCGGCATGCTATAATAGACGCATTGAGGGAGTAGATGGCGCAGAAATGCACGGCAAGTCAACAGACTGACGGCATTCCGTCTGGCTTGTCTGGGGAGCGGCGCGCCGCTTTGATTTCGAGACTCAGATATGGGGTGCCGTATCTGGGCTTTTTGTTCGGGTGACGGCATCCGAACTTTTTTCTTTTGTCGGGAGGGACAAGGTATGGGAATCGGGGAGCTTCTGCTTTTGGCAATCGGGCTGTCGATGGACGCATTCGCGGTCGCGGTCTGCAAGGGACTTTCGGTCGGAAAGCCGAAAAAGCAGCATTATCTGCTGATCGGGCTATGGTTCGGCGGTTTTCAGGCGCTGATGCCGACCATCGGCTACCTGCTTGGGTCGCTGTTTGAATCCTATATTACCAGCATCGACCATTGGATTGCCTTCGGCCTGCTGCTGCTCATCGGCGGAAACATGATCCGCGAAGCCCTTTCCAAAGAGACCGACGGCGAAAAGAACGCCTCCTTTGCCCCGCTGACGATGCTGCTGCTGGCAATTGCAACCAGCATTGACGCGCTCGCGGTCGGCATCACCTTTGCGCTTCTGCCCGATGTCAACATTGCGGCTGCGGTCTCCTTCATCGGTGCAACGACCTTCCTGCTCTCGGCGGCCGGTCTGAAAATCGGCAGCGTGTTCGGCCTGCGCTACAAGAACAAGGCAGAATTTGTCGGCGGTCTGATTTTGATTTTCATCGGCGTAAAAATCCTGTTGGAGCATCTCGGCGTAATCAACTTCTGATCGGTTCCGGCATTCCGCACAGGCGGAATGCCGTTATTTTGTATTGTTTGCCTGAAATTTTAAGAATAAGATTTGTTTTCATTCCTGATTATGAAATTCGGCAGGCACGGATCGGACGGAAAGACACAAAATAGTATTGATTTTGCGGTGGATTTGTGGTACAATACAGAAAGAATATTCGGAAGGAGGTGCGGGATGCCAAACGATTACACCAAAGATTCCATCAAAGCGGCGTTTATTCAACTGCTCAACGAGCGTCCGCTGAACAAGATCAGCGTCAAGAGCATTGTGGACATCTGCAACATCAGCCGCAACACCTTCTATTATCATTTTCAGGACATTCCTGGACTTTTGGAGGAGATCATTCTGGATTCTGCCAACACGCTGGTGCGGGAGAATGACACGGTGCTTTCGATGGGCGAATGCATTGAATCCGCTTTCGCATTTGTCAAGGCGAACAAGAAGGCTGTCTACCATATTTATAATTCTGTCGATCGCGCGGCATACGAGGATTTTCTGATGAAGATGTGCGACCACACGGCAACGCTCCTGATTCGCGAGCAGTTGGAAAGCTGGAACGTCTCCGATGCCGACCGGGACGCGCTGACCTACTTCGTCAAGTGCCAGTTCATTGGTCTTTGCATGGACTGGACCAAAAACGGCATGAACGACGACATTGCCGACAAATACCACCGCTCCGTCAAACTGATCTCCCGGATCCCCAAGAATCTGTTCAGTTCTTAACGCGGAATTTCGGGCAGCCCCTCGAAAATCAAATTTCAATTCCCATTTATCAGCATATTTTCTATTACAAAGCACCCCTTTGTGTCACAAAATGTGACACAAAGGGGCGTTTTGTCAGTTGCGGCAGAACCGTTTTTCTGGTATAATGCCAACATATGAGAAGGAAAGGGGTATCTTTATGCATTCTGCGATACCGATGCAAATTGCAAAACTCGGGCATGTGGTGCTGTCCGTGGCGATGATTGTTCTGGCAAGTCTGCTGTTGGCGGGGCTGCAGTTTCCGTTTACCATCTGGGAGACGGTCTGCGGGGTGCTGCTGATTTTGCTGGCAGCCGTCAAGATTACGGGCTACGCATCCAAGGACCTTTACCGTCTCGCATTCCAGTACGATTTCGTGTTCGGCTGTGTGCTGGCGGGCGTGGGGCTGGTCTTTCTGTTCCGCCCGAATATGTCGGTCGAAATTGCCGGAACGATTCTCGGGCTGGTGATCTTCAGCGACGGCGTGATCAAAATTCAGATTGCCCGTCACGCAAAGAAATTCGGCATTGTGCTTTGGTGGATGATTATGGCGTTTGCCGCGCTCGCGTCTGTGGGCGGGCTGTTCGTTGCAATCTATCCCTGGGCAAGAGTGGAGGTTCTGACAACGGTGATGGGGGTCATCTTCCTCATCGAGGGCATCATGAGTGCCTGCACGGTTCTGACCTCGGTGCGCGTGGTGGAATACCGCGAGCGCGGCGAGGAAACCAAATCCTGACGGTCATAACACCTTGTTGTGATAACAATAGATACAATTTTTATAATAAAAGAGAGGACTACTACCATGAACGCAAACGAAGTAAAAGCAAAAATCAAAGAGATGCTCTGTGACAGACTCGGCATTGACGCCGGCGCGCTGGAATATGACACGCCCCTGTTCAACGACGGCATCGGTCTGGATTCCATCGACTCCCTGGAAATCATCTCCGCGATTGACGAGGAATACGGCGTTCCGATGACCGGTGTCGGCAAGGAGCATTTTCGGAACATCGACGCGCTGGCGGCATACGTCGTTGCGCATGCGGAGTGATCGGATGAAAGCGGAAAACAGATGCGTCATTACGGGCCTTGGTGTCATCAGCGCCATCGGACACAATGTCCCGGAGTGCTGGGAAAACATTCTGGCATCCAAGAGCGGCATTGACCGCACCACCTCCCTTGACACCGAAAACTGCTACGCCGATTTTGCGGCAGAAGTCAAGGATTTCCGGGAAACCGACCCCAAGCTGGACCGTGCAACTGCGCTCTGCCTGTCTGCGACAAGCGAAGCGGTTGCCGATGCGGGCCTATCCGATTTCGGCGGGAATCCGCGCGTCAGCGTCATCATGGGCAGCTGCGTCGGCGGCGGCAGAAGCCTTGAATCCTACTATCGCGGCGGCAAACAGCCGGAAGACGTGCTGAAAATGCCGATCTCCCCGATTGCAAACCACGTTGCGGCATCGGTCCATGCGGGCGGCGTTGTCACCAACGTTGCAAACGCCTGTGCCGCAGGCACCATCAGCATTGCCTATGCATCCGACCTGATCCGCGCCGGGAAAGCCGACGTGGTGATTGCCGGAGGTGCGGATGCCTTTTCTTCGGTCCCCTATTCCGGGTTTCTCTCGCTCCATGCGCTGGACGAGGACTCCTGCTCCCCCTTCAACCATTCGCACGGCATCACGCTGGGCGAAGGCGCGGGCGCAGTCGTGGTGGAATCGCTGGAGCACGCAAAAGCAAGAGGCGCGCACATTTACTGTGAAGTTCTGGGTGCAGGCATCAGCAGCGATGCGCACCATATCACCGCTCCCCGTCCGGACGGCGAGGGGCAGATGAACGCCATCCGGGCTGCGATTTCGCATTCGGGTCTGACCGAAGCGGACGTGGATTACGTCAACGCGCACGGAACCGGCACGGCGAAGAACGACGAAGCGGAGTTCCTTTCGCTGCACACCATTTTTGACGGCAAGAACGACGGTCTGTCGGTCAGCTCGACCAAAGCCATGACCGGGCATTGCCTGGGTGCGGCGGGCGCGATTGAAGCGGTCTTTGCAATCAAGGCTCTGGTGGAGAATACCGTTCCCCCCACACTCGGCTACAGCGAGGAAGATCTGGCAATGCTCGCCGAAAAGGCAGGCAAGCTGGATTTCGTTCCCAACAAGCCCGAGAAGAAGGAACTGGGTGCCGTGATGAACAACTCCTTTGCGTTCGGCGGCAACAACGCCAGCATCATCTTCAGCAAGAACAAGGGCAAGACTCCGGATGCACCGGCGGCAAAGGAAATTGCCGTGACAGGGCTTGGAATGGTGACCCCGCTCGGCAACGGCCGTGCAGCTTATGTGGAGGCCTGCAAGAGCGGCGCGGAATGCGGCGCTTCGGCGGCATCGGTCATCGGCATTCCGGACTACGACGCACAGGGGCTCAAGATGAACTTCTACCGCAAGCTCGACCACCTCAGCCAGCTGCAGGCGGTGTCCGGTATGGATGCCCTGCACGACGCGAAATATGAGGTGACCGAGGAGAACGCGACCCGCATCGGTATGATTGTGGGGACCTCCGAGGGCGCGCTGGGTCCGAGCTGCGAATTTCAGAGCATCATTGCCGAAAAGGGCAACGCGGGCGGCTCGGCATTCAAGTTCCCGAATACCGTTTACAACGCGGCGGGCGGCTACCTCTCGATCTGCGCCGGCATCAAGGGCTATAACGTGACCGTGACCAACGGCGCACAGTCGGGGCTTCAGTCGGTCGCTTACGCAATGCAGGTCATCCGCAACGGCTGGGAGGATGCGATGCTCGCAACCGGTACCGATGAGAACAGCGAGATCATTTCCGAGCTGTACGGCAAGCTGGGTTTGACCGCAGGTGAAAAGGTCCGTCCTTATGCAGGAAAGAACGTCTTCTCGCTCTCCGACGGCTCGGTTTCGGCGCTGCTGGAGACCGTTGATT
>USMO01000076.1 GCA_900555785.1 uncultured Eubacteriales bacterium
CCAGCCACAAAACCAGCCAGCGTCGGACCGGTCGAGCAGCCGATGTCCCCCGCGAGCGCCAGCAGGGCAAACATCGAGGTCCCGCCGCCGGGGAGCGAACCGGACGCCGCGCTGAGCGTGCCGGGCCAAAAGATGCCAACCGAAAAGCCGCAGACCGCGCAGCCGATAAGCCCCGGCACCGGGTTTGGCGAAAGTCCGATGCAAAGATAGGAGCCGACGCATAGCGCCGCGCTGAACAGAAGAAACCGGTCCAGCCGCAGCCGGGAGCCGCAAAAACCGTAAATCAGACGGGAGATGCCCATGCAGACCGCAAACGCCATCGGACCGGCAAGGTCCCCAACCGTCTTGCTGATGCCAAGCCCGCGCTCCGCAAAGGTCGACGCCCACTGCGACACCGCAACCTCGCTCGCACCGGCACAAAGCATCATCGCAAAGAAAAGCCAGAAAACCGGAGAGGCAACCAGCCCCCGCAGCGGAATGCCACTCTCCCCATCCCCCTCGGGACGGTAGATCGGAACCGTCAGGAAAAACACCGCGTTGGCAAACGGAATCACCGCCCAGAGCCGCGCAAGCAACCGCCAATGCGCAATGCCGACCGTCCCGAAAAACAGCGTAGAAAGCGCAACAACACCAACCTGCCCCCAGCAAAAGAAGGAGTGCAGCAGGCTCATCATCTGCTCCTTATTCGAAATCGGGCAGGATTCCACCATCGGGCTGATGATGACCTCCAGAAGCCCACCGCCGACGGCATAGACCATCACCGACAGCAAAAGCCCCACAAACGGGTCCGGAAACAGTTCCGGCAGGACCGTCAGAAAAATCAGCCCCGCCCCGCTGAGCAGCTGCGCAGCCACAGCCAGCGCGCGATAGCTGATGTGCTTCGCAAAGCGCGCCGCAATCAGGTCAATGCTGAGCTGTAACAGGTAGTTGACAGTTACCAGAAGCGTAATTTTGGTCATCGGAATCCCGTAGGAATCCGAAAATGTTACAAACAGCAGCGGTGCCAGCGTGCAGACGATCGCCTGCACAATATAGCCGATAAAACAGGCGGCAACCGTTCGGGTGCAGTTCGGTTTCGTCATGCAGTTCCACCTCTCCGTTTCTGCCGGTTTCCCTTACCGTGTGCGAAGGAACCGAATGACCGAAACCGTCCAAAGCGCGCCACGCCACCCGCTTTTCCATCCGCTTTTTGCCAAAGTCGAGTATCATTATAACATCCTTTTCCCGGAAATGCAAGCCCTATTTGAAAAAAAGAACACCGAAAAATGCTTTTGTTACAATTCGGCTTCAAAATAACTTTTCGGAATACAAAAAATGCTTGACAAATGCAAAGGATTATGATATAGTGATGACAGAGAATTACCGGATAATTCCACTTTAGGAGTGAATGGGGAGCCATCATGATAAATTAAGTTGACCGAACAACCGCTCATAACCCGTTTTCAAAGTAAAGGAGGAACCCATGCAAATCAAAAAACAATTAAAGTTCTGCCCAATCGTCTGCATCCCACTCTTGCTTTTCGCATTTGCAGGGTGCAAGGAAATCCAGAACATGACAACTGCGGAACCAACAGATACAGTACAACAGGACCAGATTGCCGAAGCTGTCACCGAGCAACCGTATTCTTCCATCCAGTTGACCGCTGAACTGACACAAGAACTGACTCGTCATCTGGATGAACTGTCAAGTTGTGTATATCCAACAAGAAATACATTCGAAGCAAAAATCAACAATATCCGTTCGGGAGAGCAGGCACTACAACTCACATTCTCCCCAACAGACTACTACTATGCTTGCGCATATTATAAGACCGAGCATCTTTTCGCGGAGCAGCATAACTACTGCTGTACCACAAATTACCATTGGATCGGATTTTCAAATGAAAAAGACATCCAGAAAACGGTGCAGGGCGCTCCTTTGGTTGTAGCATTTCAAATCAATAAAGCATCGCTCCGTCGTGACATCAAGAACTTGGATGCCACAACACCAACCGTTGAACATTTTCAGCGCTATATTCCTTGCTTTGAAAACTCGGCAGGAATCACAAGCAACATTGCAGCCCCATCTGAATGTCCGGCATCTTTTATTTACCTGACGGTTCAAAAATCATCTGTACTATACGTCAGTAAAGATGACACGCTTTTTGAGAATATGTCCTTTCCTCTGATAGAGCAAAACAATGAAATCTATTTGACACTATTTCTGTTTACCGAATTACCCGACGGTAAGCGAAATGAAGCACCCTTGCAACTCATGCTCGGTAATTATTATGACGCGCTTTCTGCAATTATGATTACCGGACAACATAGCATTTCTCGAAGCGACGGAAAAATTGATCAATATGGGCTGTTCAAATTAAATGATTTTTTATCTATAGTAAAACAAGGAGAAAAATAATGAAAGCAACTAAACGTAAAAACTTTTTGGTTTTTGTATGTGGCATAATCATGTTTTCGATCCTCTTACTTAGTTCCTTCCCAGCCTATGCACATAACGCGGTTTTAGACATTACCTATGATTACTGCATTGAAGATTTTATGAACGATGGAATCGATGAGATGTGGTATGTTTTAAATTACAAACAAGTAGTGGAACATCTTGATCATGAAATCGATAGATGCAGACATACAGGCATACGAAAATGGTACACTACAATTTTATTATGACCGTTCAAATTCCGGTATAAACTAAATTAAAGCTCAAGAGCACCCCCGCGAATTTTTCGTGGGGGTGCCGCTTTGCTCAAGATGAAGTCCCCTATAACTGCAAAACTTGACTAAGAAAAATGTTATAGACTAGTATAAGTTCTTGGGGGTATTGGGGCGCTTGGGGCAGAGCCACAAGGTCTTCCCCCGCACTTCCGCAATTTTTTCGCCAGGGCACTTTACAAGGCGGCGATTTTGTGGTATAATAGAGGCAAATTCAAGCGAAGCAAAGGAGGATCACCATGTTACCGGATCCGTTGTTTCTCAATGTGCATATGTACGGCATTATGATTGCCGTTGGCATTCTCTTTGCCTTTCTGGTGCTGTTCCGCTATTCAAAGGTGCTGGGATTGCCGGGCAAGCTGACCGACCTCGTTTACTACGACGGCATCGTCTCCATTCTGCTCGGGTTCGGCGCGGCGGCGCTGTTCCAAGCGACTTACAACTATATCGAACATCCCGAAAACGGCTTCCATCTGGGAGACGGCATCACCTTTTTGGGGGGAATCATCGGCGGGACCGTTGTTTACCTCGTCATTTGGATCATCTTCCGCAAAAAGGTGCCGGGCAGCCTGTTTGACATCATGCCGGTCATCCCCTGCATGATTACCATCGGACATGCCTTCGGGCGCATCGGCTGCTTCTTTGCCGGCTGCTGCTACGGAAAACCGACCGACAGTATCTTCGGCGTGCAGTTCCCCGGGGCTTACTTCGAGCGGCTCGGAAAGGTCCACCCGACGCAGCTGTACGAAGCGGCATTCCTGTTCGTCCTGTTCGGCGTGCTGTCGTGGCTGCTGCTCAAGAAGAAATTCCAGTACACCATGACCGTCTACCTCGCCGCTTACGGCGTGTTCCGGTTCCTCATCGAGTATCTGCGCTACGACGACCGCGGACAGCTCGTCAGCTTCCTGTCCCCTTCGCAGGTCTGGTCGCTGCTCTTCATCGCGCTGGCGGTGATGGTCTTCTTCCTGGAGCGGAACTACCTGAAAACCAAGGCGGCAGCCGGGACAGCCAACGCGGAGGAGAACGATGGCAAACAGGAACAGTAAACGCCTGCTGGACGTCGCGCTCTCCATGCTGAAGATCGGCGCGTTCACCTTCGGCGGCGGGTATGCCATGATTGCCCTGCTGGAAAATGAGTTCGTTTCCCGGCGCGGATGGATGAGCCGGGAGGAGTTTTTGGACCTGACCGCAATCGCAGAATCCACACCGGGTCCCATTGCGGTCAACAGCGCAACCTATATCGGATATCGGGTCGCAGGCGTGGCGGGTGCCGCGCTTGGGACCCTTGCGGTTTGTTTGCCGTCCTTTCTGGTCATCTTTCTGATCTCCCTGTTCTTCGACCGCTTCCTCTCCCTGCGCTATGTTTCGTATGCGTTTCGCGGCATTCAGGTGGCGGTGGTCTACCTCATCGCGTCCGCAGGACTGAAAATGCTGCGGACCATGCAAAAAACACCGCTGTCCTGCGCGCTGTGCGGCATTTGCGGCGTGGGGCTGGTGGCCCTGACCCTGACGGCGGCATCCTTTTCGTCGGTCTTCTTCATCCTTGCAGGCGGCGCGGTTGGCGTGCTGGCATGGCTCATTGCGCGTGCCTGCGGAAAGGATGGCAGAAAATGATCTACTGGCGGCTGTTTCTGACCTTTCTCGAGATTGGCGCAGTCTCCTTTGGCGGCGGGTACGGCATGATCTCGCTGATTCGCGAAAAGGTGCTGGCATATGGCTGGCTGACCGAGGAGGAGTTTCTCTCCTTCATCGCGGTCTCCGAATCCACGCCGGGACCGCTCGCCGTCAACATGGCAACCTTCATCGGCTCGTCACAGGCGGGCTTTGCCGGAGCGCTGCTGGCAACGCTGGGTGTGGTGCTCCCCTCCTTCCTCATTATTCTGCTGATTGCGGCGGTCATCCGCAACCTGCTGAAATACCGTCTGATCAATGCCTTTCTGGAAGGTGTCAGACCGGCGGTTGTCGGTCTGATTCTCGGGACCGCGCTGACGATGGCACTCAGCACGCTGTTTGCGTTTTCCGGCATGGGGAACGCGTTTGCACCGGACTTTCGGGCGCTGGGGATTCTCGGCATCCTGCTGGCGGTTCACGCGGTTTGGTATGTCCGGCGGCATCGGGCGCCGTCCCCCATCCTGATGATCCTGATTGCGGCAGGGCTTGGCATCCTTCTGTACGCAAACGGATGACATTTTGTCAGTCTGTCTTGATTAAAATCGATTTTTGTGATATTTTATATCGGATGCCCGACAGAAACTGTCGCTTTTTCTTTCGCAAAAAATCAGACGGACTTCACATACAGTTTATATTTCTGTGGTAGGATAAGGACAGACCAGCCGAAAGGCTGCACCGAAAACGGAGATTGAAACATGCGAAATAAAGTGGGCTTGGCTGCATTGCTGCTTGCGCTGCTGGCTCTTTTGGCGCTGACAGGCTGCGACAAAAGATCGTCCGGCAGCATCGGCTTGACCGAGAGTGACGAAACAAAATACGATTATTCCAACGGCATGGCGTTTGCACTGACCGCGGACGGCGAAGGCTATCGCGTCAAGTGGTCCGGGCTCTGCCGCGAGGAAACCGTCACGGTTCCCGAGACCTACAAGGGAAAGCCGGTAACCGAGTTGGCGGAATTTGCCTTTGGGAGCGCGGAGAACCTGAAAAGCGTGGTGTTGCCGGAGAGCCTGAAGGCAATCGGAAACGGCGCGTTTTCCGGCTGTGTCCTGCTGGAGACCGTAAACATCCCGGAGGGCGTGACGGTCATCGGAAAGAATGCGTTTGACAAATGCCAGTCGCTGCCGGCGCTGTCCATTCCGGACGGCGTGCAGGAAATCGGCGAGATGGCGTTTCGCGGCTGCGCCTCGCTGACCGAGCTGGTGCTGCCGTCGGGGCTGACGGAGATTGCGGAAAGCCTGCTGCAGGAATGCATCAAGCTGACCCAGGTGAACATTCCCGCGGGCGTGACGCGCATCGGAGAATCCGCCTTTGCCAACTGCACCAAGCTGGGAGCCATCGAGCTGCCGCAGGGGCTGTGCTTTATCGGCGAGGCTGCGTTTGCCGGTTGCGAATCGCTGCGGGAGGTGACCGTTCCGCAGGGCGTTCCGGCAATCGAAAACTGGACCTTTGCACGCTGCCGGTCGCTGACGGGTGTCACGCTGTGTGACGGCATCGAGCGCATCGGCTGCTATGCCTTCAACGAATGCACCGCGCTGGAATCGATTCAGATTCCGGTCAGCGTGAAGCGGATTGAACACTACGCCTTCGGAAACTGCAACAAGCTGGAGCTGATCGGTTACCCCGGCAGCCAGACCGAATGGAATGCGATTGAAAAGCTGAAGCTGTGGGCTTGGAACCTGCCGCGCGGACTGGTCATCGGTCTGTCCGGCAGCAAAACCAGATAAAAGAGCAGGCGTCCCCTTTCGAGGGGCGCCTTTTTTCTGTTTGGTTGGTGTTCTTGTGAAACATCGACGAAAAAAGACAATCTTTTTCCAGAAATCACAGAAAAATCAGAATTGCACAGAAAATATATGTTGATTTTTCATGTTCGGTGTGGTATAATGAAAGTGTCAACAGGAGGGAACTCCGACTGTGGAACGAAAATGAAAGGATCAGAAAGGTAACTGTCATGGCAAGAATTGTACTGAATGAAACATCCTATCACGGCGCGGGCGCGATTCACGAGATCGTTGGCGAGGTCAAAGGAAGAGGACTGAAAAAGGCTTTGGTCTGCTCGGACCCCGACCTGGTTCGCTTCGGCGTGACCAAGCGCGTCCTTGATGTTCTGGAAGGCGCGGGACTTGCGTATGAGTTGTATTCCGATATTAAACCGAACCCGACCATCGAAAACGTGCAGTCGGGCGTTGCCGCCTTCAAAAAGAGCGGCGCCGATTACCTGATCGCCATCGGCGGCGGGTCCTCGATGGACACCTGCAAGGCAATCGGTATCATCATCGCAAACCCTGAGTTTGCGGACGTCAGAAGCCTGGAGGGCGTTGCACCGACCAAGCATCCGTCCATGCCGATTATCGCCATCCCGACGACCGCCGGAACCGCTGCGGAGGTGACCATCAACTATGTCATCACCGACGTGGAGAAAAAGCGGAAGTTCGTCTGCGTGGACGTACACGATATTCCGGTGGTCGCGATTATCGACCCCGAAATGATGTCCACCATGCCGAAGGGGCTGACCGCCGCAACCGGTATGGACGCGCTGACGCACGCAATCGAGGGGTATATCACCAAGGCGGCTTGGGAAATGACCGACATGTTCCACCTCAAGGCAATCGAGCTGATCTCGAAGAGCCTGCGCGGTGCGGTTGCAAACACCAAGAAAGGCAGAGAGGGCATGGCGCTCGGTCAGTATATCGCGGGCATGGGCTTCTCCAATGTCGGACTTGGCATCGTGCATTCGATGGCGCATGCGCTGGGCGCAGTCTATGACACCCCGCACGGCGTTGCAAACGCAATCCTGCTGCCGACCGTGATGGAATACAACGCACCGGCAACCGGCGAGAAGTACCGCGACATTGCAAAGGCAATGGGCGTAGAAGGCACCGAAAAGATGACCCAGGCAGAATACCGCAAGGCTGCCGTTGATGCGGTGCGCCAGCTGTCGAAGGACGTCGGCATCCCGCAGGACCTGAAGGCGATTGTGAAGGAGGAGGATGTGAAATTCCTCGCCGAATCCGCCATGGCAGATGCCTGCCGCCCCGGCAACCCCAAGGATCCTACCCTGGAGGATATTATCGGGCTGTATCATTCGCTGATGTAAAATGGAGTAAAAAAGGCACCCCCACGGGCTTTTGCACAAGTCCGTTAAAAACGGACAATTGAAAAAAAGAGCCTCCTATGGTAGA
>USMO01000077.1 GCA_900555785.1 uncultured Eubacteriales bacterium
CGGGTTTCGATGCACGCCCTTGTGAATCAGCGCAGCAGTCTGCAGCTCACGCAGAATATCCAGCCGGTTGTTCGAGGCAACCCCATCGGTCCCAAGCGCCACATTCACCCCGGCGTCCAGCAGCTTCCGCAGCGGCGCAACCCCGCTGCCCAGCTTGAGATTGCTGACCGGGTTGTGCGCCACGGTCACGCCCTTTTCGCGCAGAATCGCAATGTCGCTGTCGGTGACCCAAACGCAGTGCGCAGCGGTCGTCGGCACGTCGAACACCCCGGTATCGCGGAAAAATTCAGCCGGCGTCTTGCCCCAGCGCTCCAGACACTCCGCATGCTCGCGCTCGGTCTCGGAGAGATGAATCTGCATCCCGGTCCTGAAGCGCTGCGCCAGATCTGCCACATATTCGCAAGCCTTCGGCACGTTCGTGTACTCCGCGTGCAGCGAGAAATCGACCAAAAGCCGCCCCTCGTCGCAGCCGTGATACCACTCGGCAAGCCGCACCGCCTCAACGGTCCGCTGCTCCTTCGCCATGTCGATGTCAGGGTCGAACGAAACCAACGAGCGCGACAGATTTGCCTTGATGCCGGTTGCCAGCACCGCCTCGGCGACCGCGTCCTCAAACATGTACATGTCCGAGAAAGAGGCAATGCCGTGCCGCAGCATTTCGGCAATGGCAAGCATCGACGCGTGATAGACCGACCGGAAGGTCAGCCGATCCTCGGCAGGAAAAATGCGCGTCTCCAGCCACTCCTTCAGCGGCAGGTCCTCGCCGTAGCCGCGGAACAGCGTCATGGCGGCATGGCAATGCGCGTTACAGAACGCGGGCATCAGCAGGTTTCCGCCGCAGTCGATCACCTCGTCCGCACGGAAATTCCCGGGCATCTCCTCGGAGATCTCCGCAATCTTGCGGTTCTTCACCGTCACGCAGACGGTCTTGCTCCCGTAGCCGTACTCCGGCAGGAGCGTCGCATTTTTGAGTATCGTTTTCATATCAGATAAATTCCTTATACAAAGAATCCGGACCGATCAGACCGGCGGGGACCGGCTGAATCCCGGCAAGGCGCCCGAGAATCGCGTTCGCCTCGTCCGCAAACCGCCCTGTGCCGTCTGCCGTCAGGTAGCGTTCCAGATAGGGCTTCAGCAGCCCGAGCTCGTAGGGCATGGTCGAATCGATGGTGCGGTTGCAGGCAGAAATATACGGAAAAATGTTCTGCTCCTCGTTCTCGCGCACGCTGTCCCAGATGGCAAACGTGAAGGACGGCGCGGCGGCACGGTAAATGACATCGCGCACCAGGCGCCGGAGCAGGCGGATCTCGTTCGGCAGAAAGGTCTCGCCGCCCGCCGAAATGGCGCTCTCCGGGCAAACGCAGAAGCTGAAATAGCCCTCCTGCCGCAAAAGCGCGTCCACCTGCGGGTAGAGAATCTGAATCCCCTCAAAGAGGAACAGATCGTCGGGCTGCGGACGCAGAATCTCGCCGCGCTCCCGCTGCCCCGTGCGGAAGTTGAAGCGCGGCATCCGGGTCTCCCTGCCCATCAGAAGGGAGAGCGTGCAGGCGCGCATGAAATCCAGGTCAATGGTGTCGGGGGAATCGTAATCCGGCTCGGTCCTACCCTTTTCGCGGGACGCGCGCAGAAGCGACTCTTTGCTGAAATAGAAATCGTCGATGGAGATGATGTGGACGGCGCGCCCCTGAGCTTCCAGCGCTTTTGTCAGCATGGCTGCCGCCGTTGTCTTGCCGGAACAGGTGGGACCGGTCAGTCCCAGCAGCCGCAGGGACCGGTCAGCCCCGATTTCTTCGGCAAGCGCCGCCAACTGCTTTTCGAATGCGGCATCGCCGGCACGAACCAATTCTGCCAGCGCCGCGTCCGTCAGTCCGTCCGGTACGGTTATCGTTTTCATCATGGTATCACCTCCCAATCAGGGATTATGGGGTTTGGATGGGTGGGGTGGGGGTGGAAATGAGGCGTGATGCATATGCTTTTTTATCCGTCTTGGATAGTGAGTGACTGACTCGTGCCTCTGACCTTCGGAGATCCCGCCTGCCGGTGCCCCCGCCATCCCCTCACTCCAACAATCCATGCATGCGGTAGAACTCCTCCATCTGCGCGAGTTTGGCAGCCGTGCTTTCGTCGCGCAGGTATTCATACGGATACTTGGGATAGAACAGGCGTTCGATCATCGGCTTGCCGCCGCGCTCGGGGCGGTAGTCCACCAGCTTGGAGACCGCGCCGGCGCCAGCCGCAAAGATGGAATGCACTTCCTCCATCATATAAATGTTGTACCGGCACTCCGCGCCTTCCAGCGCAAAGCCCACGTTTTCGTAGTTGCCAACGGTGTTCTTCTGCCGGTACATATAGTACGGCTTGTAGCCCTCCTGCTGCGCCTGCAGCTGCGTGTAATCCACGCACTTGCCCGCGTCGCCGCCGCGCAGGGAGTAAACGTCCGCGTCCTGCCGCAGGATGTCCGACGCTTTCTTGACGCAGAAAGTATGGACCGTGATGTTCTCCGGCTTCAGCGCCAGAATCCGGTCAAAGGTCTTTGAGAAGGTGCGGAAGCTGTCGCCCGGCAGCCCGACAATCAGGTCGGTGTTGATGAAGGGAATCCCCGACTCGCGCGCCACTGCGAACGCGCGGAAGAAATCTTCTGCCGTGTGGCTTCTGCCGATTTCCCGCAGCACATCATCGCAGAGCGACTGCGGATTGACGCAGACACGGTTGACGCCGTATTCCTTTGCAACCGCAAACTTCTCTGCCGTAATCGTGTCGGCTCTGCCCGACTCCAGCGTGTATTCTTCCAGCTTTTCAACGTCGGTATTCTCCGCAACGACCGAAAGCAGCTGCCGCAGCTGGTCTGCCGTCAGAATGGTCGGGGTCCCGCCGCCGATGTAAATCGTTCGCAGGTTCAGCCCCAGCTCCCGGATTTTCTGCAGCGTTGCCTTCACATCTGCCGCCAGATGCGTGAGGTAGTCCGGAATCAGCGACAGCAGCCTGGCTGAGGTATAGGAAACGAACGAGCAATAGGAGCAGCGCGTGGGGCAGAACGGGATGGAAAGATACAGGCTGCAATCCCGCTTGCCCGGAGTGCCGATGATCTTCTGCTCTGCCAGCGCCACATCAACCGCCAGCGCCGCCTTTTTCGGAATAACCGAATACTCTGAGCAAAGAATCTTCTTAACGCGCGTTTTGCTGACCCCGGCCTGCAGCAGTTCGGTTGCAACCTTTGAGGGGCGCACGCCGGTCAGCATCCCCCAGGACGGGCGATAGCCCAGCAGCTCGCCGCACGCCGAAACGATTGCCGCGCCGCATGCCTTCTTTGCGGTCTTCTCCTTTGTGTCCCAAATCGAGAAATCCTCGTGCCGGAATGCGTTCCGGCTGTTCCCGTCCACGGTCACGGTGGCGTTTGCCTCCATGCCGCCGTCCACCTCGCGCAGCGTCAGCTTCACCTCGGGCGCCGCGGGGTCGTTCTGCTCCGCTGCGCCGAATTTCGCGCCGGGGAAAAAGATCATGCACAGCGTCTGCACATAGTATACGTTCACGGGGCCGTCCAATATCAGTCTCATGGCGATCCTCTCCTTACTTCTTTTTCAGTTCTTCGGTGTCAAGCAGGATCGTCACCGGTCCGTCATTCAGAAGCGACACCTCCATGTGCGCCCCGAATCTCCCGTTCTCCACATGGGGAACGCTCTTTTTCACCTGTGCGGTAAAGTATTCATACAACCGCCGGGCTTCCTCCGGCTTTGCCGACGCCAGAAAATCCGGGCGGTTGCCGTGCCGGCAGTTTGCCAGCAGCGTAAACTGCGAAACCACCAGCAGCCCGCCGCCTATATCGGTCACCGAGCGGTTCATCTTGCCCGCACCGTCCGCAAACACCCGCAGCCCGACAATCTTGCGGGCAAGCAGGTCTGCCTCGGCTTCGCCGTCTCCTTCGGCAACGCCCAACAGGACCAGAAACCCTTCTCCGCAGGCGCCGACGGTCTCTCCGTCCACCTGCACCTCTGCGTGCTTCACACGCTGCACAACAGCCTTCATCCGTTCCCTCCTTACGAAAATCCGCGGATGACGTTGCTCACGCCGTTCAATGCCCGCAGCCTGGAAACAATCGAATTATAGTGATCGGTGTTCTTGCACCCGACCTTGAGATTGACAATCGATGTGCCGCCACCGCGCTGCACCACGCTGACCTGCAGAATCGAGACGCGCATCTCTGCCAGCGCGGTGGTAATGTCTGCCAGCATGCCGATGCGGTCATCGCTGTAGATCTGGAGCAGCGCCTCGTACACGCTGCGGTCTTCGCCGCCGTCACTCTCCCAATGGGCTTCCTTCCAGCGGTCGTCATTTTCGGGGTTCTTGCGCCCCTGAATGACGTTCGGGCAGTCCAGCTTGTGGATGGAAATGCCGAACCCTTTGGTGACAAAGCCGATGATCGAATCGCCCGGCAGCGGGTTGCAGCACTTGGCAAACTTGACCAGGCACCCGCGCTCGCCGTCCACAATCACGCCGCCTCCACCGTGCAGGTTCTTCGGCGCCGGCTTGGTCGGCACCTGGTCGGGGCGCTCGATTTTCGGTGCTTCGACTGCCTCGGGACGGACCGCCTTCAGCGTTTCCTCCTGCAGGCGGCTGCGGACCTTATTCATCCCCAGCCCGCCGTAGCCGATGGCGTTATAGAAGTCGTCCAGGCTTGCGTACCCGAACCGGGTTGCAACCGGCTGGGTAATCTCCGCGCGCTGCGCTTCTCCGATCGGTTTGCCCGCCACGCGCTTGATTTCGGTATCGACCGCGCCCTTGCCGATGGCAATGTTGTCGGTCCGCTGTTCCTTTTTGAACCATGCGCGAATTTTGGACCGCGCGGAGGAGGTCTTGACGATGTTAATCCAGTCGCGGCTGGGTCCCCGGGTGGCATTGGAGGTCAGCACCTCGACAATCTCGCCGTTCTGCAGCGTGCGGTCAATCGGCACGATCATGCCGTTGATTTTGCCGCCGATCATCTTGTTTCCGACCGCCGAATGCACCGCATACGCAAAGTCGATAACGTTCGCGCCGTTCGGCAGGGCAATAACGTCGCCCTTGGGGGTAAAGACAAAGACTTCGTCATGGCAGATGTCGGTCTTGAGCGCGTCCATAAACTCCTCGGGGTCGCGCTCACCGTCCTCGGTCTCAATCAGGCTGGCAATCCATGCCAGCTTCTTGTCCATTTCCTCTTTCGACGTCACGCCGGATTTATACTTCCAGTGCGCCGCCATACCGTATTCGGCAAAGTGGTGCATTTCCCAGGTGCGGATCTGCACCTCAAAGGGAATGCCGTCCCGCCCGATAACGGTGGTGTGGAGCGAGCGGTACATATTCGGTTTCGGCGTTGAGATATAGTCCTTGAAGCGCCCCGGGATGGAGTTAAACATCTCATGAATCAACCCCAGCGCGGTGTAGCACTCCAGCTCGGTATCCACGATGATGCGCAGCGCGTAGAAGTCGTAAATCTGGTCAAAGGATTTGTTCTGGTTATACATTTTACGGTAGACCGAATAGACCGATTTGATCCGTCCCTCCAGCGTAAAATGGATGTTGTTCTCGCGCATTTTCTGGTCAACCGCTGCGCGGACCTTCTCGATGAAGTTGAGGTTTTCGCCGTATTTCTCCTCGATGTGGCGGCGGACCTCCTCGTAGCCGATGGGGTCGAGGTATTGCAGGCTGAGGTTTTCCAGTTCCTGCTTGATGCGCTGCATGCCCAGGCGGTGCGCCAGCGGGGCATAGACGTGCATGGTCTCCAGCGCGGTCAGCCGCCGCTTGGATTCCGGCTTTGCGTCCAGCGTGCGCATGTTATGCAGCCGGTCGCAGAGTTTGATAAAGATGACCCGGACGTCCCGCGACATTGCCAGCAGCATTTTGCGCAGGTTCTCGATGTGCGCCTCTTCCTTGTCCTCCACCTGCAGCGTGACGATCTTGGTCAGCCCGTCCACCAGCATGGCAACGTCCGGACCGAATTTCTTCTCAATCTCGTGCAGGTTGGTCTTGTCCGAGCAATCCTCCACGGTGTCGTGCAGGAGCGCCGCGCAAATCGAGTCGGTGTCCAGTTCCAACCCCGCCACGATCTCCGCTACCGCAACCGGGTGCGAAATATACGGCTCCCCGCTCGCGCGCGTCTGCCCCCGGTGCATCTCGCTTGCATATTCATATGCCGCCTGAATCTTCTCCAGGTCGTATTTCTTTCCCGTTGCCCGCAAAATCTCCAGCAGGCGCGTAATGTCGGTGTGTACCGCGGAATTGCTCATATCATGATCCTTTCTATAAGACCTTGGGGCTAAGACCTTGGGGCGCCGCCCCAAGCCCCGCTTAAGAAACTTCTTGAAAGAAGTTTCTTAAGAATCTTCAAGAACTTTTATATAGGGGAGTTTGGGGTCGATTTTTTGAGTGGGTGCTACGGCCGTGTAGCCGTGTGGCATCTGCGGAATCGGGATGAGGGTGGGTAATTGCAGATGGCTGGAATATAGGGAGGACCTCGGGGGTCCTGTCCAAATCCAACTTAGACCCCTTTCCGAGCGGGCTCTTAAGAGCCCGAAACTTCACCGCACAGGGCAACCATAAAGGTTGTATGGATTTTGTGATGTGCTACGTGTGGTTGCCCTGTGCGGTGAAGTTCTTGGGGTTCTTAGGGGACTTCTCCGAAAGAAGTCCCCTAAGCGGGGCTTGGGGCAGCGCCCCAAGGTCTTCCCTACTCTCCTGCCCTTCGGTTCAGTTCCTGCAGGAGACGCGAGTCGGCGAGATTTTTGCCGGAGGTCCCGGCGCTGAGACGGAGGACCAGACGGTCGGGCACAGGCTCAACCATGACCAAAAGCCCCAGCTCCTCGAAAATGCGTAAACTCCACATCAGGCGGCAGTAGTTGACCTGAACCGTCCCGGTCTGATTCAGGCGCCGCATCAGACGCCAGACCGGGAAACTCTCATGCCCCAGCGCGGCTTCGCGCCGTAAATACCGCCAAACCGCAGCGCAACTTGCGCGGTCCGGCAGTAAGCCCTCCGCGCGCGTGAACGCACCCCCGGCTTCAATCTCCGTGTACCGCCGCTTCTGCAGCGCCAAAGCCTCGGCATCGTCCTCCGCTTGGCGCATGTCAACAATTGTCATCTGCAGCGAGGTGTTCCCCTGGTACTCGTTGATTCCCAGGCGGAACAGCACGTCCACAGGCTCTTCCGTGTCAAAATCCAGCGCGGATAGCCCCACGCCGAACCACACCGCGCCAACCGTGATGCCGTCTTTCTCCACGGTCATGCGCAAATGCTTCCCGCCGCCAATGGGTGACAGCCGGCGCAGATTCGCCCCCCGCAGAACGAACACCGGCGCAGGATTGGCAGTCCCGAACGGCTCCAGACGGTCGGTCTCCTCCACCAGCTTGCCGGTCAGGTCCGACATCCGCACCTCGCAGTCCGCATCCAGACTGACACACAGCATTTCATCGGTCAGCCGCTCT
>USMO01000078.1 GCA_900555785.1 uncultured Eubacteriales bacterium
GCGGCTTGCCGCGTTGTGGACTTCCTACGAAAGGGTCCCCCTTCTCCCTCCAAGGTCTTCTCCATCCCCTCTCTCCACCTTCACGCATCCCCGACGATTGTTGTTGCCCAGGTGCCGCGGCGGACGAGGATGAGACCGAGGGTGCATTTGGTGAGGTCAACGTATTGGCAAATGAAATAGATCAGAGTGATCGGCAGAGCGGTGAAATGAACCAGGCAGAACGCGAGGGAAACGCTGACCACCCAGACGTAGACGGAGTCAAACAGGAAGGTAATCACCGTCTTGCCGCCGGAGCGAAGCGTGAAATAGGAGGCGTTCGTGAACGCGTAAATCGGCGCGGAAATCGCGGCAATGCGCATGAAGGACCGGGCAAGCTCCTTGATCTCGGGGGTCGTTTTGTAAATGTCGGGGAAGAAGAAGGAGCAGGAGAAAATGATCAGCGTCGTCAGAAAACCGGTCAGGAGGGAAAGCGTCATCAGCCGGGGCGCATCCGCACGTGCCTGCTCGCTGCCGGACGCTCCAAGCGTCTGCCCCAGAACGATCGCAATCGCGGTTCCCAGCGACATGTACATCACGGACGCCGTGTCGAAAAACGCGTTGGAAATGCTCAAAGCCGGCACCACATTCGCTCCCGCGCCCGAATAGCACTGCATCAGCATCGCCTGAGCGGACGCCCAAAGCGTCTCGTTGACCAAAAGCGGCGTCCCCGTGATAAAGATCCGCTTTGTCAAGCCGCCGGAGATTCGCAGGGATCGGTATAAGCCAGCCGCAAACGGAACCTTCGCGGTGTGCGTGTGCGTCCAGATCACCACAAGGGTCAGCTCCGCAAAGCGCGCAATCACTGTCGCAAGCGCCGCGCCGCGCACCCCAAGTTCTGGCGCGCCGAGTTTGCCGAAAATCAAGACGTAATTCAAAACACCGTTGATCGCAACCCCCGCAACGCCTGCCACCATCGGCGGGAGCGCATGCCCGACCTCGCGCAGCGTGCCGGAATAGACCTGCGTCAGCGCGGTCGGCAGCATGCCGATTATCACGACCGCAAGGTATTGCTTTGCATAGTGCATCACAAGCTCCGGGTTGCCCTCGCCCTCGGTCCCGAGGTAGAGACCGATCAAAGACTCCCCGCAGGTCAGAAACAGCACCGCAACGCCGCCGCAAAGCAGCAGGGAACTGTATAGCTTGTAACGGAAGGTCTGCCGAACGCCGTCCGTGTCGCCCTTTCCGAAAAACTGCGCCGTGAAAAGCCCGGCACCGGAGACCGCACCGAAAATGCAGAGAAAATAGACGAGCATCAGCTGATTGACGATTGTGACACCTGACATCTGCTCGGTTCCAACCTGCCCGACCATGATGTTGTCAAGCAGACTGATGAAGTTGCTGATTGCATTCTGAATTGCAATCGGAACGGTGACAGCCAGGACCGTTCGGTAAAACTGCCGGCTGCCGAAAAATTTGTGCAAATACTTGTTCATGAATCCTGATTCCTTGCTGAACCGGGCAAAAGGAAGGGCAGCCGAGCTGCCCGTTTGCCTGTTCGGTTATTTTTCTTTCTTCAGTTCCACCTGCATTCCGGCGGTAACCGTAACGCTGCTGGCGCCGACCGAAGAAACTTCCCCGTTCACCAGAAGCGACCAGTAGGTCTGGTCGACATCGTAGTCGGCGGTAATGCCGTTGACAACCTTGATGTACAGCCCGTACTGGCTGTCCTCGCCGGACACCAGCCCAACCTTGGTCAGTGCATCGGCAAGCGTTTCCTCGTCGGTGCGGATTTCAAACTTGGTCTGCGTGCCGTCCTGATCGGTCACGGTCAGGAAAAATGCGGTCTTGCCTTCGCCGCGCAGCGCAGGCGTGTTGCCGTCATTCGTAACGGGAGGCGCAAGCGTGCCGGTCGGTTCGGCGGAGGGCTTGCGGCAGGCGGCAAACAGCGCGGCAACGCAGAGAAGACAAAGCAGAAGCGCAAGCAGGCGGGTGTGTTTTTTCATGTTCATGTATGAATCTCCTTTTCGGAAATGGGATTTGAATTTTCCGTGCGGCTCCGGGCGGATTTCTCCATCCGGTGCAGCACGAGGAAAGCAACGGTAAAGTGGACCAGCGCGGTCAGAAGCCAGGACAGCGGGTAGCAGGCATAGAGAACCTCCAGCGTGCGGTCAGCCGCAAACACCGTGTAAATCCAGATGATGCGCGTGACGCAGGAGCCGACCAGCGAAATGATCATCGCGCGCAGGGATTGCCCAAAACCGCGCAGAACGCCGCTGCCCACGTCCATCAAGCCGCAGAGGAAGTAGGTTGCCGCCAGAATCCGGACGCGCACCATGCCGATCTCAATCACGGCTTCGTTGCCGGGCGCAAAAATGCTGAGCAGCGGTTCGCCGAACGTGATGAAGATCACCCCCAGCACCACCCCCAGGACCGTGACCGTGCCCGCGCAGCAGAGCATGCTGCGCTTGACGCGCCGGAAGTTCTGCGCGCCGATGTTCTGCCCGACAAAGGTCAGCGCCGCGTGGTAGAGCGAGTTTTCGGAAATGTACATGTAGTCGGTCAGGTTGCCCGCAGCCGTGTTTGCGGCAACGGTCGTTTTGCCGAAGCTGTTGACCGAGGATTGAATCAGCACATTGGAGACCGAGAACACAACGCCCTGCAGCCCCGCCGGAATGCCGATTGCAACAATCTTTCGCAGCTTGACTGCGTCAATGTGCAGCTCCCGGAGATTCAGGTGGCAATGCCCGTCCAGACGCATCATGTGCAGAAGAATCAGAACGCAGGAAATCCACTGCGAGGCGGCAGTTGCAATGCCGACCCCGAGCGCGCCCAGGCCGAACGCGATGACCATCAGCAGGTTCAACCCGACGTTGACAACACCGGCAACCGACAGGAACAGGAGCGGATGCGTGGTGTCACCGGTCGACCGCAGCATTGCAGCGCAGTAGTTGTAGACCATGTTCGCCGGCGCGCCGATGAAGTAAGCCCGCATATAGGGAACCGCCTCGTCCAGAACCGTCGGTTCGGTGCCCATCAGCGTCAGCATCGGACGGGCAAGGAAGAAGCCTGCTATGCCGACCACAATGCCGCAAAGCAGAGCGGTCAGGACCGAAGTGTGAACGGTCTTTTTGACCTCGTGATACTGCTGCGCGCCAAGCTCCTGCGCCACACAGACGCCGGCACCAACGGACAGCCCGAAAAAGAGGTTGATAATCAGGTTGATCAGCGCTCCGCAGGACCCGACGGCAGCAAGCGCAGCCTCCCGCGCCTCCGGCGTATTGCCTCCCCAACGCCCGACCACAACCGTGTCGGCGGTGTTGAACAGCAGCTGGAGTACGCCCGTTGCAATCAGCGGGAGCGTGAACAGAATGATTTTCGGGAGCAGCGCGCCTGATGTCAGGTCGCGGTCAGCTCGCGCGGTTCGTTGTGACATGGGGATTCCTTTCTGGCTTTTTTCGATTCTTCCCTAATTATAGCACATTTCAGCCCCGATTGCAACAGGCTGAAGGAAAAATGCAGCGGATTTTTGGAGAATACATTTCCCTCCGCATCCGGGATGCCCGCTAATCCGGCACGGGCAGAACGGGACCCCCTACAGGTTCTGCTGCCGGCGGGCGGGATCTCCGAGCGTTAGAGACCGGGATGGCGAAACTGTGCCGCCTGGCTTTTGAAGGGTGTCTTTTTAGCACTCTGCTGTTATGTTTACAAAATGTTCACAAGAAAATTTGCAAAACCACTTGACAAACAACCGAAAAAGTGGTAAATTTATTTCATCAGTTAGCACTCAATGCTCGTGAGTGCTAATCCGATGGATACCACGGAAAGGAGTGACCGGTCATGGAACCGAAGGAGCTGAGCGAGCGGAAAAAACAGATTCTGAAAGCAATCGTCGATGCGCATATTGAGGGCGGCGAGCCGGTTGGCTCCAAAGCCGTGCTGCGTGACGGCGGGCTTGGCTGCTCGTCGGCAACCGTCCGCAACGAGATGGCGGAGCTGGAAGAGATGGGGTATCTCGAACAGCCGCATGCCTCGGCGGGGCGGGTTCCCAGCGAGCTTGGGTACCGGTTCTACGTCAACTCCCTGCTGGAACATTACGCCATGACAACGGCAGAGATTGCACAGATCAATCACCTGCTGCGGGTCAAAATGGGCGAGTTGGATCAGATTCTGTCGGCTGCCTCCAATCTGGCGTCGTCGCTGACCAATTACACGGGCTTTGCGGTTCGCCCCAAGCTCGGTTCGGTGACGGTTTCCAAATTCGAGGGCATCTACCTGGAAAGCGACCACTTCATTCTGGTTGCGGTCCTCTCAACCGGCAGCGTCAAGACCAAGCATCAGCACCCTGCCGCGCCGGTGACGCAGGATCGGGTTTCCCGCCTGACCGATGTGCTCAACCGCTACCTGATCGGGCTGACAGCCGACCGCATCACCCTTTCCACCATTATGGAAATGGAAAACGAGCTTGGTGCGGATGCGTCGCTCGCATCGCAGACCGTCAAAGTAGTCTACGAGCTGCTGCGCGAAGCGGACGAGGGAGAAATGAAGGTCAGCGGCATCAATCACCTGCTCCAATACCCCGAATACAGCGACCGTGAGCAATTCCAGGAGCTGCTGGGAACGCTGGAAAAGAAGGAAGACATTCTCAATCTGGTCTCCCGCAACCAAAGCGGCGATGACATCAATGTTCTGATCGGCTCGGAAAGCCGGGTTGAAGTGATGAACAATTCCGCGCTGGTCTTCAAACCGATCGTCAAGGACGGCAAGACGTTGGGCGCGATCGGCGTTCTGGGTCCGCGACGGATGGATTACGCAAAGGTGCTTGCAACGCTGCAGGGGCTGAGCGGAAACATTGAAGATCTGATCCGATCGAAACAACCGAGTGAAGGAGAGAATCCCGATGGATAAAGAAAAAAACGCAGCCGCAACGGAGGAAAAAGCCGCACCGCAGGCAGACCCCGTGAAGGCAGACAATAAAGACAAGGACGCGAAAAAGCGGCTGAAGAAGCTGGAGAGTGAGGTCGCGGAGCTGAAAAAGCAGCTGGACGCGGCAAAGGACGCGCAGACTGCGGAGAACGACAAATACCTGCGCATGATGGCGGAATATGACAACTTCCGCAAGCGGAGCGCCAAGGAAAAGGAAGGCATTTACGCCGACGCCTACAGCGACTGCGTGAAGAACCTGCTGCCGGTCCTTGACAACCTGGAGCGCGCAGAAAAATGCGATCAGCTTGACGGCCTGAAAAAAGGCGTGGAGATGACGCTGAAGGAATTTCAGAGTGCGCTTGGCAAGCTCGGGATTACCGAAGTCGAGACCGACCGTTTTGACCCGAACCTGCACAACGCCGTGATGCATATTGAAGATGACAGCCTGGGGGAGTCCGCAATCGTTGAGGTATTCCAGAAGGGATACCAAAAGGACGGCAAGATTATTCGCTATGCCATGGTAAAAGTGGCAAACTAAACTGTAGATTTTGTATCGTAAGATACGGAGGTAATGATTATGGGAAAGATTATTGGTATTGACTTGGGTACGACCAACTCCTGCGTGGCGGTTTACGAAGGCTCTGAGCCGATCGTCATTCCGAACCCCGAAGGCGCACGCACGACACCTTCCGTCGTGGCATTCTCCAAGACCGGCGAAAGAATGGTCGGTCAGGTTGCAAAGAGACAGGCAATCACCAACCCCGACCGCACGATCATCTCGATCAAGCGGCAGATGGGCACCACTTATAAAAAGGAGATTGACGGCAAGTCCTACACGCCGCAGGAAATCTCCGCAATGATTCTGCAGAAGCTGAAGGCAGATGCAGAAGCCTACCTGGGCACCGCCGTCAGCCAGGCGGTCATCACGGTCCCGGCTTATTTCTCGGATGCACAGCGTCAGGCAACCAAGGATGCCGGCAAGATTGCGGGGCTGGAGGTTCTTCGGATTATCAACGAGCCGACCGCTGCGGCACTTGCCTACGGTATGGACAAAGAAGCAAACCAGAAGATTATGGTCTTCGACCTGGGCGGCGGTACGTTCGATGTCTCCCTTCTGGAGATTTCGGACGGCGTGTTTGAAGTGCTTGCCACCAACGGCGATACGCACCTGGGCGGCGATGACTTTGACCAGCGCGTGATTGACTGGATGGCAGATCAGTTCCAGCGCGAGCACGGCATTGACCTGCGCAAAGACAAGATGGTGCTGCAGAGACTGCGCGATGCTGCCGAGAAGGCAAAGATCGAGCTGTCCGGCATGACCAGCACCAGCATCAATCTGCCTTTCATCACGGCAACCGCCGAGGGCCCGCTTCACTTCGAGGCAACCCTGACCAGAGCCGAGTTCGACCGCATCACTGCAGATCTGGTCGAGCGCACGATGGTCCCGACCAAGAAGGCGCTGGCAGATGCAGGTCTGAATGTAAACCAGATCGACAAGGTGCTTCTGGTTGGCGGTTCGACGAGAATCCCGGCAGTTCAGGAAGCCGTGAAGAAGTTCATCGGCAAGGAGCCCTTCAAGGGCATCAACCCGGACGAATGCGTTGCAATTGGCGCGGCAATTCAGGGCGGCGTGCTTGGCGGCGAGGTCAAGGACCTGCTGCTGCTTGACGTCACGCCTCTGTCCCTCGGCATTGAGACGCTGGGCGGCGTGTTCAACAAGATCATCGACCGGAACACCACGATCCCGGTCAAGAAGAGCCAGGTCTACTCCACCGCTGCAGACGGTCAGACCTCGGTTGAGATTCACGTTCTGCAGGGTGAGCGCGAGATGGCAGCGCACAACACCACGCTGGGACGCTTCATCCTGGACGGCATTACGCCGGCTCCCCGTGGCGTGCCGCAGATTGAGGTCACCTTCGATATTGACGCAAACGGCATCGTGAACGTGACCGCAAAAGACAAGGGCACCGGCAAGGAGCAGCACATCACCATCACCTCCTCCACCAACATGAGCAAAGAGGACATCGACCGCGCCGTGAAGGATGCCGAGAAGTTCGCTGAGCAGGACAAGAAGGAGAAAGAGGCAGTTGACGTGCGCAACCGCGCCGAAAGCATGATCTTCCAGAGCGAGAAGACGCTGAACGACCTGGGCGACAAGGCTGACCCGGCTGACGCGCAGACCGTGAAGGATGCGATTGAGAAGCTGCGCGAGACGCTGAAGGGCAATGACACCGAGGCGATTAAGGCAGACACCGAGGCTGTGGAGAAGGCGTTCTACAAGATTTCCGAGAAGCTCTACCAGCAGCAGGCCGGCGCCCAGGGCGCTGACCCGAACATGGGTGGCAACGACAACGGCAGCAACGGCGGCAGCGACGGAACCTACTACAACGCCAACTACGAGGATCACAGCAACAACCAGTAACCGCACGAACGGGAAGAGATAAGACCTATCTTGGGGCGCTGCCCCAAACCCCGCTCAGGGGGCTTCTTTCGGAGAAGCCCCCTGAGAACCCGAAGAACTCGA
>USMO01000079.1 GCA_900555785.1 uncultured Eubacteriales bacterium
TATTACGAACATGAGAAGCTGGACCGCAGCTGCCATGGGACCGGAGACGTGTATGCGTCGGTCTTCACGGGCGCCCGGCTGGCGGGGAAGGAGATCCCCGAAGCGGCAGCGCTGGCAGCTGACTTTACGCTTGCCTGCATCCGGGCAACCGTGGACGATCCGGCGCATTGGTACGGTGTAAAATTTGAAGAAGTATTGCCGAAGCTGTGGAAACGGCTCGGGAAGGAGAAGAACAAAAGATGAGAGAGATTTATGCGGATAATGCTGCAACCACCAAGATGAGCCGGGTTGCCATCGATGCGATGCTGCCCTACATGGACCGCATTTACGGAAACCCGTCCAGCCTGCATTCGGTTGGGCAGCGCGCAAACGAAGCGCTGTGTGACGCGCGGGAGCGGATTGCAAAGCGTCTGGGTTGTACCCCGCGCGAAATTACCTTTACCTCCGGCGGGAGCGAGGCAGACAACCAGGCAATTCTTTCCGCTGCCGCAATCGGAGAAAAGAAGGGCAAAAAGCATATCATTTCGACCGCATTTGAACACCATGCCGTGCTCCACACGCTGGAAAAGCTGAAAAAGCAGAGCTTTGAGATTGAACTGCTGGACGTTCACCGCAAGGGCAATATCACGGCAGAGGAGGTCAAAGCTGCCATCCGTCCGGATACCTGCCTGGTGACGGTGATGTATGCAAACAACGAGATCGGTTCGATTCTGCCGATTGCCGAGATCGGAAAGATCTGCCGCGATGCGGGCGTGATTTTCCACACCGATGCGGTACAGGCAGCAGGGCATCTGCCGATTGATGTTGCCAAGCAGAACATTGACATGCTGTCGCTCTCGGCGCATAAATTTCACGGTCCGAAGGGCATTGGTGTGCTGTACTGCCGCCGCTGCATTCCGCTGATCAGCCTGATTGAGGGCGGCGCGCAGGAGAGAGGCAAGCGCGCGGGAACCGAAAACCTGCCTGCCATCATGGGCATGGCGGCGGCACTGGACGATGCCTGCGAGCACATGGAGGAGAACGCCGCAAAGGTGTCGGCGCTGCGCGACCGTCTGATTGCGGGGCTGTCGAAGATTCCGCACTCGGTGCTCAACGGCGACCCGGTCAACCGGCTGCCCGGCAACGTTCACTTCTGCTTTGAAGGAATCGAGGGCGAGAGCCTGCTGCTGCTTCTGGATGCAAAGGGTATCTGCGCGTCCTCCGGCTCGGCATGCACGTCCGGGTCGCTGGACCCCAGCCATGTGCTGCTTGCCATCGGGCATCCGCACGAGATTGCGCACGGTTCGCTGCGGCTGTCGCTTTGCGAGACGAACACCGATGCGGATGTGGACGATATGCTCCGCGAAATCCCTGCTGTCGTAGACTACCTGCGGAACATGTCTCCGCTGTGGCGCGACAAGGTGAGCGGCAAGAAGGAATTTTATCTGAAATAAGGAGTGAAGAACGATGGCACTGTACAGCGATAAAGTCATGGATCATTTCCGCAACCCGCGCAACGTGGGCGTGATTGAGAATGCGGACGGCGTTGGCGAAGTCGGCAACGCGAAATGCGGCGATATTATGAAGATTTACCTGAAAATCGAGAACGACGTCATTGTGGATGTGAAGTTTGAGACCTTCGGCTGCGGCTCGGCAATTGCTTCAAGCTCGATGGCAACCGAGATGATCAAGGGCAAGCCTGTCAGCGAGGCGCTGGAGCTTTCCAACAAGGCGGTTGCCGAGGCGCTGGACGGTCTGCCGGCGCACAAGATGCATTGTTCGGTGCTTGCCGAGGAGGCGATTCGGGCAGCGGTGAAGGATTATTACGACCGGAACCACATTCCCTACGATTCCTGCAAGTTTGCGGACTGCGATTCCTGTCCGCACTGTCATGAGTAAAGCTCTTATCGCGATGAGCGGCGGCGTGGATTCCTCTGTCGCCGCTTATCTGATGAAAGAGGCGGGGTATGACTGCGTCGGCGTGACGATGAAGCTGTATTCCAACGAGGACGCCGGGGTGGAGCGGACGAAGACCTGCTGCTCGCTGGACGATGTGGAGGACGCACGGAGCGTGGCGCACCGGCTGGGGATTCCGTATTACGTTTTCAATTTTACGGGCGATTTCCGGCGCGAGGTGATGGAGCGTTTTGTCTGTGCCTATGAATCCGGCGCAACGCCGAACCCCTGCATCGACTGCAATCGGCATCTGAAGTTCGACCGCCTCTACCGCCGCGCTGCGGAGCTGGGCTGCGACTGCGTGGTGACCGGGCATTACGCGCGGATTGAGCACACGGGGGAGCGGTACCTGCTGAAAAAATCGGCGGTGCCGGAAAAGGACCAGAGCTATGTGCTGTATTCCCTGACGCAGGAGCAGCTGGCGCACACGCGTTTTCCGCTGGGGGAGATGGCAAAGGAGGAGACCCGCCGCGTGGCAACCGAGCAGGGCTTTTACAACGCCGATAAACCGGACAGCCAGGACATTTGCTTTGTGCCGGACGGGGACTATGCGTCCTTTATCTGCCGCTATCGCGAAAAGGCCTACCCGGCAGGCGATTTTGTGGACCTTGAGGGGCATTTTCTGGGGCGGCACAAGGGGATTATTCACTACACGCTGGGGCAGCGCAAAGGGCTTGGCATTGCGGCGGGCGAACCGCTCTATGTGGTGCGGATTGAGCCGGAGACCAACCGCGTGGTGCTGGGCAAAAATGCCGATCTCTATTCGCGCGAGCGGGATGCCGGCGGGATGAACGGGATTGCCTGCGACGAGCCGGGCGAGCCTTTGCGCGTCAAAGCCAAGGTGCGCTACCGGCAGGCAGAGCAATGGGCAACCGCAACGGTCCCCGCGCCGGGGCAGCTGCACCTGGTGTTTGACGAGCCGCAGCGGGCAATCACGCGCGGGCAGGCGGTTGTGTTGTACGACGGAGACACCGTGGTCGGCGGCGGCGTCATCCGCTGAGGAGGAATCGCTATGATGGTTTCAACGAGGGGGCGCTACGCCCTGCGGATGATGATTGATCTTGCGGAAAACAGCCACGACGGGGCGTATATCGCGATGAAGGACATTGCCGAGCGGCTGGAAATCTCCAAAAAATATATGGAGCAGATCATGCCGGTGCTGGTGAAAAACGGGCTGGTGGAAGGCATGCAGGGGCAGGGCGGCGGTTACCGATTGACCCGCAAGCCGGAGGAATACCGCGTTGGCGAGATTTTGCGCCTGACCGAGGGGGACCTTGCGCCGGTCTCCTGCCTGTCCGGTGACAGCCCCTGCGCGCGCTCGGGCGGCTGCCGCACAATCGCCATGTGGACCCGCTTCAATCAGCTGACCAACGATTTTTTCGACAGCATCACCGTTGCCGACCTGATGCAAAAAAAAGAATAAAACGTTCGCCGCACGGTTTCTTTTTGGGACCGTGCGGCGGCTTTTTTCAAAATGTCAAATTTTGTCCGAAGATGGGCTGTTTCTGTCTTGCAAAGCGCAATTCTTTGTGTTATAATAATCTCACAATCGCGTATACGCGGAGAAAGGACGGAAACAGATTCATATGGAATACGGAATTCAGATGTTCAGCGTACGGGATATTGCCGGGAAAGACCTGCGGGAGGCGCTCCGTAAGGTGGCGGAACTCGGCTATCTCTATGTGGAGTTTGCGGGCTTTTTCAACCATTCCGCAGAGGAAGTCAAGAGGTGGCTCAACGAATTCGGTCTGGTCTGTTCGGGGACGCACACGGGCATTGACGAAATTCGCCCCGACCGCATTGACAAAACGATTGCTTATCACAAGGCAATCGGGTGCGACAACCTGATTCTGCCGGCGGCGCCGTGGAAACCCGAGGATGTGATGAATGCCAACATTGCGCTGATAAATGAGGCGCAGAAGAAGTTGGCGGAAAACGGAATTGCGCTCGGATATCACAATCACTCCAAGGAATTTTTCGTAAATCCCTGCGGAAAGATCATTGAGAACGAATTGCTTGCGCGGACGCATGTGGAACTTGAGGTTGACACGTTCTGGGCATTCAATGCGGGAATTGACCCCGTGGAGTTCCTGGAAGCGCACAAGGACCGCGTTCGGGTCATCCACCTCAAAGACGGCATTCCGACGGTTCCCGAGAACAGAAGTTATGAGCATGTACACGACGGCGTGCAGGGCAAAGCGCTGGGCGAGGGTAAGGCTCCCGTTGCCCGTGTTCGTGACTGGGCAATCCGCAACGGCGTGCGCATTGTGGTCGAGTCTGAGGGCTTGAATCCCACGGGCCCCGAAGAGGTTGCCCGTTGCATCCGGTATCTTCGGTCTTTGGAGGGGTAAGAAAGGTCGCGGGGCTTTGCCCCACACCCCACTCAGGAGGCTTCTTGGAAGAAGCCCCCTAAGAACCCGCAAGAACTTCATCCCAAAAGGCGGATTTTCGCGTTGCGAAAATCCGCCTTTTGGGATGAAGTCTGAATTTTTAGGGACTTTTTTCAAGGAGTCTCTGAATAAGGTGTGGGGCAAAGCCCAGCAATCTTTTTTACCCCTCTGAAGAATCATCCAACCGATATTCCGACTCAAATTCGCGGAAAGCGCGGTTGAATGATTCCTCATGGCTTTCCTTGATTTGGTGGAGGTATTCGTGTGTGTCGAACTGGTCCATGTCCAGCTCAATCATGGCAACGGCAATATTGGAGCAGTGGTCGGCAATGCGTTCGTAGTTTGTCAGCAGATCGTTGAAGACGAAACCGTGCGCCAGTGTGCAGTCGCCGGTCTGAATCCGCTTGACGTGACGGATCTTGATCTCGTCGCAAAGCTCGTCGATGACCTCCTCCAGCGGCTCCACCCGGCGCGCGGCGGCGAGGTCGTCCTGCGTAAAGGCATCGGTCGTCAGGACCACAATCTGCGCCACAGCCGATGCCAGCGTGTCCAGCTCGCGGTTGGCAGAGGGTGAAAACGACAGCTTCTTCTCGTGAATCTCCCGGGCGGTCTCGGAAAGGTTGACCGCGTGGTCTCCAATCCGCTCAAAGTCGCTGATGGTGTGCAGGAACTTGGATATTTCGCGGCTCTGGTCGTGCGACAGCTCGGTCCCGGTCAGCTTGACCAGATACGTGCCCAGCTTGTCCTCGTAGCGGTCGATGACCTCCTCTTTTGCCTGAATCTTGCGGTAGCCGTCCTCGGTGTAGCAATGCAGCAGCGCAAACGCGCGGGAGAGGTTCTTGCGGCTTTTTTCCGCCATCGAACAAACCGCAGAGCGGCTCTGCTCCAGCGCCAGCGTGGGATGAGAGAGAAAACGCTCCTCCAGGCGGTCAATGTCTGCGGTCTCCTCGCGGTCCTCGGCGCTCTCGCGGAAGATCTTGGTTACAATCTTCTCCAGCATGCCGGTCAGCGGCGCCAGCAGCAGGACCGTTCCAAGCCGGAACACCGTGTTGATCAGCGCAATGTCGACCATCCCGACCGTCCGGTCCACAAAAGAGAAATGCGCAAAGGCGTTGACGGCGTAGAACACGACCGCCCAGAATACCGCGCCGATGAAGTCAATCAGCAGGTAGACAAACGCCGTCCGTCTGCCGTTGACGCCCGCGCCGAGCGCAGACAGCAGGACCGGAACCGCAGCACCGATGGCAATGCCCAGAATGATTGGAAACGCAACGCCGAAGGAGATGACACCGGTGACCGAAAGTGCCTGCAGAATACCGATGGTTGCGGAGGAACTTTGCAGAATGCAGGTGATGCCCATGCCGACCAGAATGCCGATGATCGGGTTGGAGAAGGTGGTGAGCATCGAGAGGAAGACCGGGCTGTCGCGCAGCGGCTCGACTGCGGCAGACATCGCCGCCATGCCGGTCATCAGAATTGCAAAGCCCATCAGAATCTCGCCCAGCTGACGGCGGCTCCGCTTCTTGCAGAACATCGAAAGCACGATGCCCGCAACCGCCACAATGCCGGTCAGTGTTGCCGTGGAAAGCAGCCGGACCCAACCGGAACTTGTCCCGCCGACGTCGGACAGGCAGATGATCCACCCGGTTATGCTGGTACCGAGAATGGCACCCAGCACAACGCCGATCGCCTGCCGCACCTTCATCATGCCGGAGTTGACGAAGCCGACCACCATAATTGAGGTTGCGGACGAGGACTGAATGACCGCCGTTACGCCGGTTCCCAGCAGAATGCCGCGCAGGGGCGTGCTTGAGAGCCGATAGAGAATCAGCTCCAGCCGGCTGCCGGCAACCGCCTTTAGCCCGTTCCCCATCAGCATCATGCCGTACAGAAACAGCGCAACCCCGCCCAGCAATGCAATGATACTATCCATAATCTGATCCTTTCCTGTCTGCAGACCCGGGCTGCTTGCGCATTTCCGGAAATTTTGCAGGTTTTGTTGGCACAATTACCATTATAACACATTTTGCGTCGGAATAAAAGCCCTTTTCGTCAATTTCTGTCGGTTTGTATCTTTTGCGCAAATTGTCTGCCGCCCGGACGCGGATTTGGAAAAAACTATTGAAATGCGCGGCGGTTTGTGATATAATAATAAAAGAGGCCTGTCCCGCCGGGGCGGCAGGGTATGGGACGGACCGATTGCGCAGGGGCGCATCGGGGCATTATTCGGAAAGGATCGGATATGGTAAAACGGATTTTCGGCAGGCTGCGGCGCGGCTTTGCCTGGATGTTGACGGCGGCGTGCCTTCTCGGGCTGCTTGCCGTTCCCGCAGCTGCGGATATTGAGCGGCAGTACCTGAGCGAGCTGCGGGTTTGCGTTGCCGCAACCTGGGAGGAGGCAGCCGAGACGCTGCGGGCAGCCGGCTATGAAGTGATTGAGCAGGACCTCAACGAAGGGACCGGCGATGGCGTGACGGCGGTGTGTCTGGGCTACCGGACCACAACCGACCCGACAAACGCCCTGACCGACATTGCCATGCTGAACATGAACCGGACCTTTGGGTATACCGATGCGGCGGCGATTGAGCGGCTGTGCGGGGAGACGCTGGACGAAGCGGTCCGCGCGATGCAGACGGCGGTTGCGGAACTGCAGGCGGCATATGGAAAAGGCTCCCGCACGGCAAGGTGGGCTTACGATGTGCTGAACATCTTCCGGGACACGGAGACGAACCGCGACCTGGGCGAGCTGCTGTTCACCGATGCCGGGGACGTAACGGTCCGGCGGGTGCTCACCGACGGCAACCTGACGGTCGTAACGCTGCTCTTTACGATGCTGTATATCGGAAACGGCGAGGCGAGCGGAAAGGCGCTGGTCACGGTGCTGAACGGCGCGGAAACGCCCGCGACCAAAACGGCAGATGCCGCCCGGGTTGCGCAGGCGATGCTTGCCAACTGGGACACGGTGCGGGGACCGCTGCAGGCGCACCTGGACGCGCCGGTGCAATGGGACGCGGAGAGTGACCGGATTGCCGCTTATATGGAGCGCCTGAACGACCGGGAGCTGAGCAATTATCTGCAGGGCGGTTCCTATGCCGC
>USMO01000080.1 GCA_900555785.1 uncultured Eubacteriales bacterium
GCACACCTTCCGCGCGGTCTGCGACGAAGTGCTCGGCGGCAGCTGCGAATACGGCATCCTGCCACTGGAAAGCTCCGGCGAGGGCAGGTTGCACGCTTTTTCCTCCCTCATCGATGCCTACGGGCTGAAGATTGCCGCGACCTGCACGGTTCCGGTCGGGGACGGGCGCGTGACGCAGTATGGGCTTCTGCGCCGCAGTCTGGCGATTCTGCGCCCGAACGAAGCGGTTCCCCGTTTGCTGGAGATCCGCTGCGACATGGGCAGCGTCTCCCCGGAGGGCATCTTCTGCGGTGCGCGGCTGTGCGGTCTCTCGCCCCTACGTGCCGAATGGTCGCGCGGCATGCTGGATGCGGTCTTTTCCCCCGGCGGCGATGTGCCCGCGTTCCTGCTGTTCCTGTCGCTCACCCACCCCCATTTTGAAATTGTCGGTCTGTTCCGACACCTTGATTAGGAGATTTTCTTATGCATACGTTTACCTATCAGACGCACGGTGTTTGTTCCCGCGCGATCGACATCACGCTGGATGACAGTCATGTCATCCGGGAAGTGACCTTCCATGGCGGCTGCTCCGGCAACACCCAGGGTGTGGCTGCTCTGATCGTCGGCATGACCGCCGAAGAAGCCGTCAAGCGCCTCTCCGGCATTAAGTGCGGCTTCAAAAGCACCTCCTGCCCCGACCAGCTCGCAACTGCCCTGCAGGAATATCTGGCTACGGTCTGACATATAATAAGACCTTGGGGCGCCGCCCCAAAGCCCCGCCTAAACCTTTCTTGAAAGAAAGGTTTAGGAATCCAAAGAACTTCCCTGAAAAGGGCATCCCCTCTGTCTCACACGCGAAAAATTTGATAAACCGCAAAAGAGGGAGATGCCCTTTTCAGGGAAATTCTTCGAGTTCTTAGAACCTTCTTTTAAGAAGGTTCTAAGCAGGGTTTGGGACAGCGTCCCAAGGTCTTCCCCATCCCAATGTAAAGAAAGGATCCGGAATGGAAAAACATCTTGAGATCTACGAAAAATGGCTTGCATCTCCCGCTCTGACGGAAGCGGAGAAGGAGGAGCTGCGCGGCATTGCCGGCGACGAAAAAGAGATTGCAGAGCGCTTCACCAAGGGTCTGTCCTTTGGGACTGCGGGTCTGCGCGGCGTGATGAAGACCGGCTGGAACGCGATGAACGTCCACACGGTTGCGCACGCGACGCAGGGGCTGGCGAATCTGATTCTGTCGGAAGGACGTGAAGCAGACGGTGTTGCAATCGCCTACGACTGCCGCAACAATTCGGCAGAATTTGCCCGCACGGCGGCGCGCGTTCTGGCGGCAAACGGCATCAAGGTTTACCTGTTTGACGCGCTGCGTCCGACGCCGGAGCTGTCCTTTGCGCTGCGCGAGCTGCATTGCGTGGCGGGGATTAACATCACGGCATCGCACAACCCCAAGCAGTACAACGGCTACAAGGCGTACTGGGAGGACGGCGCGCAGCTGCCCCCGGAGCACGCCGACACCGTTTCTGCCGAAATTGCAAAACTCGACATTTTTGCGGACGTGAAGTTCTGCGACTTTGACGAAGCGGTCGGTTCCGGTCTGATTACAATGATCGGCGAATCGATTGACGAAAAGTACCTCGCGGCGGTGCAGGCGCAGGCGGTCAACCCGCAGGCGGTGCGCGCGGTGGCAGACGATCTCTGCATTGTCTACACCCCGCTGCACGGCACGGGGCACCGGCTGGTCCCCGAAATCATGCGGCGCGTGGGGCTGAAGCATCTGTACACGGTTGACGAGCAGATGGTGATTGACGGCGACTTCCCGACGGTTGCAAAGCCGAACCCGGAGTATCCGGAAGTCTTTCAGCTTGGCATTGCGCTGGCAAACCGCGTCGGCTCCGACCTGATTATTGCAACCGACCCGGACGCGGACCGCGTGGGCGTAATGACGCGGACGAAAACCGGCGCGTTCAAGACGATCACCGGCAACCAGATGGGCGCGCTGCTGATTGATTATATCATCACGGCGTACCGAGAGACCGACACAATGCCGCCGCATCCGTATGTGGTCAAGAGCATTGTTTCCACCGAGCTGGCGACCAAGATCTGCGCGGCAAACGGCGTGACGATGCACAATGTTCTGACCGGCTTCAAGTTCATCGGTGAGGTGATCAAGAAATACGAAGCGACCGGCGACGGCTCCTTCCTGTTTGGCTTTGAGGAGAGTTACGGCTACCTCAAGGGCACCTATGCGCGCGACAAGGATGCGGTGGTTGCGTCGATGCTGATTTGCGAGATGACGGCTTACTACCGCGCGAAGGGCATGACGCTTTCCGATGCTCTGGAGGCGCTTTGGGCAAAATACGGTTTCTGCTACGAGACGAACGCGGAGGTTTACATGGAGGGTCTGGACGGCGCTGCCCGGATGGCTGCTCTGATGGACACCATGCGCCGCGATGCGCCTGCCGATTTTGGCGGCGAGCCTGTGGTTCTGGTTGGCGATTATCTTGCCGGGACGATTACCGAGCGCGGCGAGTCGCGCCCGACCGGTCTCCCCTCTTCCAACGTGCTTTACTACAAGCTGCAAAACGGTGACGTAATTGTTGTCCGTCCTTCCGGCACTGAGCCAAAGATCAAGTTCTACTATCTCCTCTCTGCCGCCAACGAAGCCGCCGCTCTGGCAAAATGCGAGCGGTACAAGGGGACAGTGCAGGGGATGATGTAAGGGGGAAGACCTTTGGGAGGGAAGGAGCCCCTTTTGAAGGGGCTCCTTCCCTCCCCAAACCTCTCCTAACTTCCCCGAACTTTCCTCAGCCGGGAACCTTTCATATTGCGTACCAATCAGGAAGGCGATTGTCGCTTTGCCGGTTGGGAAACTGAACAGATGCACGGTTCCCGGCTGAGGAAAGTTTTTTGTCTGCAGGAGAGGATGAAACGAAAAAGAGGAGCAGCTATCGCGCTCCTGACGTGATTTCAGATTCAAATTTTATTTTATTACGAGGATAGATTGCCTATTGATCATGAAAACCCGCGCAACAGGTTTTGGCAAGGAAGGAGGATTTTTATGTCGGAAGAAATGACAACCGAAGAAAAATTTGAAGAATTGGCGGAGTTGTTCCGAAGTCGACAGTATTCCTCCTTTATGCGGGCAATCGACGAGATGAACCGGGTGGACGCGGCAGAATTTCTGACGTCTTTGGAGCCGCGCCAGCAGACGGTGGTCTTCCGGATGCTGAAGAAGGACGCAGCTGCGGAAATTTTCGCGGAGCTGGACCCGGACATTCAGGAAAACATTGTGGAAACACTTTCCGACCGCGAGATTGGCGAAATCTTTGAAGAGCTTTACACCGATGACGCGGTGGACATGCTGGAGGAGATGCCGGCAAACGTGGTCAAGCGGGTCCTGAAAAACGCGACAAAGGAAACACGAGCCGAGATCAACCGTTATCTTGCCTACCCTGACGACAGCGCGGGCAGCGTGATGACCAGTGAGTTCATCGACCTCAAGGCAGACATGACCTGCGCAGAAGCGATTGCGCACATTCGCCGCACGGGTCTGGACAAGGAGACGGTCTACGTTGCCTACGTCACCGATGCGCAGCGCATCATCAAGGGCGTTGTCCCGCTCAAGCAGCTGCTGTTTGCGTCCCCGGACGAAAAGATTGGCGACATCATGGACAAAAACGTGATTTTTGCCCACACGCACGACGACCGGGAAACGGTTGCAAATCTGATTTCGCACTACGACATGATTGCGCTCCCGATTGTGGACATGGAGGAGCGCCTGGTCGGCATTGTCACGGTCGACGACGCATTGGACGTCCTGGAAGCCGAGGCAACTGAGGACATTGAAAAAATGGCAGCAATTCTGCCGAGCGACAAATCATACCTGAAAACATCGGTCTTTGAGACCTGGAAAAAGCGCGTGCCCTGGCTGCTGCTCCTGATGGTGTCTGCCACCTTCACCAGCACCATCATCACGCACTACGAAACGGCAATCGGCGCCTACGCAATCCTGACGGCGTTCTTCCCGATGCTGATGGACACCGGCGGAAACGCGGGCGGGCAGACCTCGGTCACGATTATCCGCGGTCTTTCCCTGGGGGAAATTCGCCTGCGCGACATTTTCCGCGTCCTGTGGAAGGAGTTCCGCGTGTCGCTGATGTGCGGCGGGACCATCGCCGTTGCAACCTTCTTCAAGGTCTTTGCAGTCGATTTCCATTTCCATGCAACCTCCATGCTGGAAAGCGGCGTGCTGCAGAACAACCTGACCATCTGCCTGATTGTGTGCCTGACCGTCTTCTTTGCAATCGTCATCGCCAACATCGTCGGCACCCTTCTGCCAATCGGCGCAAAACGGCTCGGCTTCGACCCCGCCGTCATGGCAAGCCCTTTCATCACCACCATCGTCGACGCCCTGGTCCTGATGATCTACTTTGCCATCGCTTCCATGATTCTGCCCTTTTAAAAAGCTGCCAGCCGGATACCCCCGGCTGGCAGCTTTTTCTGTTTCCTTGCAAAGCCCCTTCCTTAAAAGTTCTTGGAGTCCTTAGAACCTTCTTCCAAGAAGGTTCTAAGCGGGGCTTGGGGCAGCGCCCCAAGGTCTTCCCCCTCCACCGCAGCACGAATTGCAGCCTGCGTTTCCGCAATGCTGCCGGCAGCGCTGACCGTAACAATCCGGTCACGGTTCCCCAGACGCTCCAAAACCTGATAGAACTTCGCCCGTACAGCCGCCAGCTTCTCGCGCGTCTCGTAAATCTCCTTCGCCTCCCCCCGCGCCTCAATCCGCGCAAGGCTCTCCTCCGGCGTCAGGTCGAGAAAGATGCAGAGATCGGGACGGCGAATCTCCGGGCAGTCCAGGTTCATCCGCTCCACCCATTCCGGGTCCGTCTCGCTCCCCTGATAGGCAAGCGTGGAATAATAATACCGATCACAGATCACATCCACACCCGCCGCCAGAAGCGCACCGATCCCCTCCTCCGGATGCGTGTTGTGCGCAATGCGGTCCAGCACAAAAAGCACCGCCATTTCGCACTCGCTGTGCCGTACCTTTCCGGAAAGCGCCTCCCGGAGCGCCACACCGGTGGGGTAAGACGTCGGCTCCGCCGTCAGAACCACCTGCCTGCCCTCTTTGCGCAGACGCTCGGCAAGCAGTTTTGCCTGCGTGGTCTTTCCGCTGCCGTCAATCCCCTCCAATACCAGAAAACGTCCTCTTTCCCGTCCCGCTTCTTTCATGTAAGTTCTCCGCCTTTCTTCGTATCTCCAACCGGATCCCCGGTCACCCGCAGAGAAATTTCTCCGCTTGCCAGCCGGACCCGCTTTCCGTCGTCCCCGGCAATCCAAAGCCCGCCTTCGTCGTCGATCTCCTCTGCAACGCCGAAACGGCTGACCCCGTTCTGCGTGTAGCAGACCGGCTTTCCCAGAACGCAGGACGCCCTGCGGTATTCCGCCATATAGCCCCGGTCGGGCAAAGCCTCCCAAAGCCCGGTCAGCTCGTCGGCAAGCACGCCGCAAAGAGCGCACCGCACCAGCTTTCCGGCGCCGATCGACGCCGCACGCCCGGAGATCTCATCCGGGAAATTCTCCGTGCTCAGGTTGACCCCGATTCCGATCACCACAAACTTCTCCGCCCCGGCAAAAAAGCTTTCCGCCAGAATCCCGGCAAGCTTTTTGCCCTCCGGATTTTGCAGATCGTTCACCCATTTGATCCGGCACTCCATACCGCACACCCGGTGTACCGCCCGGAGCAGAGCCACGGCGGCGGCAGACGTAATGCCCACCACGCTCTCCTGCGTGCGCTCTCCGACCGGATACAAAAAGGAAACGTACAGCCCCGTGCCGCCGGGGGAATAAAAGGAGCGCCCCATGCGCCCACGCCCCGCCGTCTGCTCCTCGGCAACAAAAACGGCAGGAGCGGCACCGCCCGACAGGGCATAGCGCTTTGCCTCGTTGTTGGTGGAATCCACGCTCTGTAAAATAATCAGAGAGAGGTCGTCCCGCCTCATAAAGCGGCGGATCTCCGCCTCTGTCAGCCGTTCTGCCGGCATTTCATGATTTCCGGTCTTTTCCATCTTTCCAGCAAACCTTTTTTTGAAAAAATTTCAGATCTTCCTCCCTGCGACGCAGGGATCTTTTATATTATATCACACCTCACATTCCTTTGCAAGACCCGGTGAAAAATTCAAAAAAGATGCCGGAAAATTGCCCCGAAAAAGAAAATTTAATATTTTATATGAACATTCTTGAACTTTGCTTGCAAAGCGGGACTTGATGTGTTATAATAATAATGAATTATTATGGGTAGATGTACCCATTTGGATACAGACAGGATAAAAATCACCATGAAACAGATCATTCTTGCGTCCGAATCCCCGAGACGGCGGGAAATTCTTGCCTCTCTGGGCGTTACCTTCACCGTTCTCCCCGCCCATGCGGACGAGAGCTGTGACATATCCGATCCGGAAAAGCTGGTGGAGGAGCTGGCACGCCGCAAAGGGCAGGCGGTAAACGCTCTGCTTGCCGGGAAAAATGCGCTCACCCCGCAGACCGTGATTCTCTCCGCCGACACGGTCGTTGCCTGCGACGGTCAGATCCTCGGCAAGCCCCGGGATGCGGACGACGCTCTCCGGATGCTCCGGATGCTTCGTGGCAGATGCCACCAGGTCACCACCGGCGTCGGCGTGACGATCGGCGGGATTACCTATACCGACCACAGCACCTCCGACGTGGAGGTGGACGACATTCCGGACGACGCCCTGCTCGCCTACGTGCAGAGCGGCGACCCGATGGACAAAGCCGGCTCTTACGGTATTCAGGGGGAATTTTCCCGCTGGGTCCGGGGGATCCGTGGCTGTTATTTCGGCATTGTAGGTCTGCCGGTAAACTGTCTTAACCGACTCTATCACTCCTGCACCGGGGAATACCTGGGCAGATAAATTCCGGGGTTTCCCGAGTCTATGAAAGGAGCAGGCATACAATGGCAAAGGTCATCGGTATCGACCTCGGTACCGCCAACACCCTCATTTGTATGAGGGGCAAAGGAATTATACTCAGTTGCCCGTCGGTCGTGTCGGTCAACAGCGACACCCGTGAAGTCGTGGCGCTTGGACGGGAAGCCAGCCGTATGCTGGGAAAAGCTCCTTCCGGGCTGGATGTCATCCGACCCCTTCGGGACGGGGTGATCGCCGACCCCGACGTAACCGTGAAAATGCTGAGTATCCTTTTCCGGAAGATCGACGTGATTTCCTTTTTCAGCCGTCCCACCGTGATCGTATCGGTTCCCTATGAGGTGACCGAGGTGGAAAAGCGGGCGGTAGAGGACGCCGTATTTGAAGCGGGCGCCGGAAAGGTCTCTCTGATCCCCGAACCGATCGCCGCCGCTTTCGGAACCGGCATCCGGGTCAACAGCGCCC
>USMO01000081.1 GCA_900555785.1 uncultured Eubacteriales bacterium
GGAACCCTCTTTTGGAGAGGGTTCCTCCCTCCCCAAACCCCTCCCACCTCCCAGAACTTCCCTGCACGGCTCCCGCCGACCGGTTTTCAACCGAGTCGGCGGGGCTATGCAGGGAAGTTTTTGTTTGTGTTTGGTCGCGGTTTTTCTTTTGTTACTTTCGTCAACCTTACGAGATCATCCCACCAATCAAGTGCGATAGCCGCACTCTTTCAATCTTCTGCATCTCCCAAAACGACAAAAACTTTCCCGCAAGACCCCCGCCAATGGCACAGCGAATTTTGGTTCGCTGTACTTTATGGCGGGGGTCTTGCGGGAAAGTTCTGGGAGGGTCAGGGAGGTTTGGAGGGTAGGGGACCCTCTGCGAAAGAGGGGTCCCTGCGCCTCCAAGGTCTTTCTCACCCTCTCAACACCAACCCCATCTTGAACTTCAGGTCGTTCAGCATTTTTTTGGAGACCTTGTCGGCTTCTTCGACGGTCAGGGTCCGGTCGGAGGCACGAAGGGTCACGCGCAGCGCAACCGACTTTTTGCCCTCGCCAACCTGGGGACCGCGATAAATGTCGAACAGCGTGATGTTTTCCACCAGCTTGCCGCCAGCCTTTGCCATCACCCCTTCAATTGCACCGACTTCCATGTCCTCATCGCAGACAAACGCGAAATCGCGGGTCGTGGCAGGGTACTTCGGCAGAGCGCGGTAATGCTTTTTCAGGTCGGCATGCGCAAAGATCGCATCGAATGCCAGTTCGGCAACCAGAACCGGCGCCGTGAACCCGTAGGCTTCTGCCACGCGGGGATCTGCCTGACCTAGAATGCCAAGCTCGGTCCCGTCCGCCGCCGTCACCCGGGCGCATCTGCCCGTGTGGTAGGCGGGGTGGTCGTGACAAGCGGTGTATTCACCCTTGATGCCGGCATCGGTAAGAACGGCTTCCACAATCCCCTTGAGCGCGTAGAAATCCACCTTTCCGTATGCGCCAAGCGTCAAAACCTTCTGCTCGACCGGCAGCTTGGTCCGGTCCCCGTTCGGCAGATAGACCATCGCCAACTCAAACAGGGACACGTTTTCGTTGCTCAGATTGTTGTTCCGCGCCAGAACCTCCAGCATCGAGGGGAGCGCAGTGGTCCGCATGACGCTGGTATCCTCGCCGAGCGGGTTGGAAATGACAACCGATCGCCGCAGCACGCTGTCTGCCGGCATCCGGATTTTGTCGTAATACTTCGGGCTGATGAACGAGAAGGTGTGAATCTGCGAATAGCCAAGGTGCGCCAAATGATCCTCCACCGCGCACTCAAACTGCTGCTTCGGCGTCCTGCCGCCAAGCGTTGTTTTGGCGTTCATATAGGAGGCTTCAATCTTGTCGTAGCCCCACATCCGCACAACCTCTTCCGCAATGTCGTTCATGCAGCCGAGGTCCGCGCGCCAGGAGGGGACCAGAATCTGCCCGTCCTTGACCTCGCAGCCCAGCCCGGTCAGCGACTTCAGCATGTGCTCGACCGGAATGTGCGTCCCGAGGAAGGCGTTGTAGCGGTCGGGCGTGAAGGGCAGAACCGTCTGCTGCCACTTGTCCGGATAGACGTCAATTACGCCGTCCACCACCTCACCGACACCCAGCAACTCCACCAGCTCACAGGCACGCTCCAGCGCATCCATGCAGTTTTCGCGGTCCAGTCCCTTTTCAAAACGACCGGAAGATTCGGTCCGCATGCCGTTCTTCTTGGCGGTAACACGCACCGATGCGCCCATGAAGCAAGCCGACTCCAGAACCACGGTCTTGGTCGCGTCCGTGATTTCCGAGTTCGCGCCGCCCATCACGCCAGCCAGCGCGCAAGCCTTCTTTTTGTCCGCAATGACCAGCATCGTGTCGTCCAGCGTGTGCTCGCTGTCATCCAGCGCGCGGAAGACTTCGCCAGCCTTAGCGCGGCGAACGTTGATCTCCGAGCCATCGAGACACTGATAGTCAAACGCATGCATCGGCTGACCGTATTCCAGCATGACATAGTTCGTGATGTCGACCATATTGTTGATCGGTCTGACACCGGCAGCGCGCAGCCGCATCCGCATCCAGAGCGGGGAGGGCGCGATTTTGACATTCCTGACCACGCGCGCCGCGTAACGGTAGCAAAGCTCCGGTGCGGAAACGGTCACTTTCAGGTAGTTTTCCACCTTGTCCCCATCCCCGGTACCCTTGACGGTTGGCATGTGGAGCGTCAGCGGCTTGTCGAAGGAAACCGCAGCCTCGCGCGCCAGCCCGATAACGGACAGGCAGTCGGGGCGGTTGGAGGTGATCTCAAACTCAACAGTCGTGTCGCGAAGCAGCAGAACATCGCGAATGTCATCTCCGAGACGGTCTGCGCAGTTCTCGTCCAGGATCAGAATGCCGTTCTCCTCCTTGCCGGGCATGTCGTGAGCCGTCAGTTTCAGCTCGCCCATCGAGCAGAGCATACCGTCCGATTCCACGCCGCGCAGCTTTCCGGCTTTGATTGTCACATCCCCGGGCAGCTTTGCAACCGGCAGCGCCGCCGGGACCAGCGCACCGACAAACACGTTCTGCGCGCCGGTGACGATCTGAATGTCGCGCCCGAATTTTTCGCCCGCATCCAGACGGCAGACCCACAGATGGTCGGAATCCGGATGCTTTTCCATCTTCGTAACGCGCGCGACCACGACATTTTCAATGTCGCTGCCGAGCACTTCGTAGCCTTCGACCTTCGAGCCGGTAATGGTCATGCGGTCGCAGAAATCCTGATCGGATATTTCATGGGTGTCCACAAAATCGGACAGCCAGTTTCTGGAAAGATTCATGTTTTAACCTCCTGTCTCAGAACTGCTTGAGGAAGCGTTCGTCGTTTTCGTAGAACAGCCGAATATCATCGATGCCGAGCGACGCCATTGCAATCCGCTCGATGCCAAGCCCGAACGCAAAGCCGGTGTATTTTTCGGGGTCGATGTCACAGTTCGACAGCACGAACGGATGCACCATGCCGGCGCCGAGAATTTCAATCCAGCCCTCGCCCTTGCAAAGCCGGCAGCCCTTGCCGCCGCAGACGAAGCAGGAAACGTCCACTTCAGCCGACGGCTCGGTGAAGGGGAAGTGGTGCGGACGGAAGCGGATGCGGGTCGATTCGCCGAACATCCGCTTAGCAAAGGTGGCAAGCGTGCCCTTCAGGTCGCCCATCGTGATGCCTTCGTCCACAACCAGACCTTCCAGCTGATGGAACAGGGGAGAGTGCGTTGCGTCCAGCGCATCGGAACGGTAAACGCGACCGGGGGAGATGATGCGAATCGGCGGCTTGGTGTGCTCCATCGTGCGGACCTGGACAGGCGAGGTCTGCGAGCGGAGCAGAATGTTGTCGGTGATATAAAAGGTGTCCTGCGTGTCACGCGCCGGATGGTTTTCCGGAATGTTCAGCGCCTGGAAGTTGTAGTAATCCAGTTCCACCTCGGGACCCTCGACGATCGAGAAGCCCATTCCGATGAAGATGTCCTCCAGCTCCCGCTGCACCTTGGTCAGCGGATGAATGTGTCCGTCCGGAACCGGGGAGGCAGGCATGGTGACGTCCAGCTTTTCTGCCTCCAGGCGATGTTCCAGCGCTTTTGCCTGCGCATCCCGGGCGCGCTTTGCAATGGCTTCTTCGATGGTCGAGCGAACCTCGTTTGCCAGCTGCCCGATCTGCGGGCGTTCTTCGGCAGAGAGCGAGCCCATGCCGCGCAGCACAGCGGTCAGCTCTCCCTTTTTGCCAAGATAGCGGATCTTGACCTGCTCCAGATCGGCATCGACAGCTTCAATCTGTGCCAGCGCCGCTTCTTTGATTTTTGCGAGCTTTTCTTTCATCTTGATTGATCCTTTCTTTGTTTTGACCGACAAAAAACGCCCGTCCTGAAGAATTTCTTCCACAGGACGGGACGCAAAACAGACATCCCGCGGTACCACCCGCATTTCGGCACAAAGCCAACACTCTGTTGACGGTAACGGTGTCCCCGTACCGGACTACCAGCCGCAGCCTTCATCCGATCTGCTCCGAAGGGAAACGCGCGTCTGCCCCGTATACACCGCTCGCAGCCCAGGCAGTGCTCTCTTGGATACGGTTTGGCAAAGCGCTGACTTCATCTCAGCATTTCGATCCTATTATAGCATATTTCTTTTGCTTTTGCAAGGCTTTTGTCAAAAAAAATCTGCAAAAAAGCACCGTTCCCCGGGAAAGGGGAACGGTGCGAATTTGGAAATCAGCCAACCTTGCTGTCCCAGAGAATTTCCGGGAAGTTCTTGAAGATGGAATCGCCGTTTTCGTCAACGTAGGAATCCGCATTCTTCAGCTTTGCCTTCTGGAAATCGGAGACGCAATAGTAGGTCGAGCCAACCTTGGAGAGCTGCTTGGAGGTCAGGGTTGCGTTCTGATTGTAGATGATCGGAATGACCGGGAGATCGGTCAGCAGCATTTCCTCTGCCTTGTGAAGCAGCGTTGCGCGAAGGGCACCCTGCTTGCTGATCTTGGTATTCGGGTTGATTCCGTTGTCATCGTAAACCTTCTGAATGGCATCCCGCAGGGTGATCTGGTCAGCCGCGTCGGCAACTGCCTTGGCAGCCTCAGCTGCGCTCTGCTCGGATGCAACAGCGGTCTTGTAAGCGGTGATGGCTGCTTCGCATGCCGCATAGAAAGCGTCCTGCTCTGCTGCCGTGCTGTCAACGGTCACCTTGGTGCCGCTGGCGGTCTTCGCTGCGTCAATGGCTGCGTTCACGTTCTTCAGCACCGTTTCCAGAGCGGTCTTTGCGGCTGTTTCAGCAGCTTCGGTTGCTTTCGCTGCAGCAAGATCCTTGCTCAGCGGGAGCAGGGTGGGGCTGGTTGCGTTCATCTGTTGCAGAATCGTTGCAAGAATTCCAGTGTAGGCTTCGATCAGGCTCTTTGCGTCCTTGGTGGTCGCCTGGTTCAGCGTCTCAATGGTCTTCAGGCTGTTCTCGATTGCCTTGTTGGAAGCGGTCGCGGCTGCGGTCAGCTTGTGCTCCACCGCGCTTGCCATTGCCGCATAGGGCTTGGTGTCCAGGTTGGTGCGCAGGAAGGAATCGCTTGCGCGGTTCTCAATGTCCGCAAAGTAGGGGAGATAGTAAATCGCTTCCATTAAGATATTATATTCCACGCTGTCGTAGCCGGTGATGTGGGTCTCGCTTTCATAAACACCGTTGTCGCTGTCGGCATAGATGCCGCCGGAGAAGGCGTATGCGTAGTTGGCAAGCATGGAGTATGCGTCTGCCGTCATCGCGCCTGCATCCATTGCAATGACCTCAAACGTGCCTCTGTGGAAGGCTTCGACAATGCGGTCATCGCAGATGTCCTTGGTCGGTTCTTTGTCGTCTTCCTTCAGCATATCGTTGTTTTGAATCGGCTGAACCTCTTCAACCGTGACCTTGAAACCCAGGTTGTTCCAAGCCTCGGCAACCGCGTTCACAATGGTCTTGTGGACCTCGCTGTAGGATGCGACCTTAATGGTGAAGCTGTAATTGCCCGGAGTAACGCCGGCGCTGGAGAGAAGCGCTTTCGCTTCGTCGACCTGTGCAGTGGTCATCAGCTTGACCTGAACATTCTTGCTCGTCCGGAACTCGCCGGAGTTATCCTTTTCAAACACACCGTAGGGGACCAGACCGTCCGCTGCCTTTGCATAAACAACTGTCTTTGCAATGGCATCACGGTCAAGCGCCATCGAGAGTGCCTGACGGACTTCCTTCTTTGCGAAGAGGTATTCGCCGCCGATCAGCGCGTTTTCGTTGAGATAGCAGACGAACGTTGACAGCGCGTCGGAAACTTCAACCTGCTGCTGAACGGTCTCGTTGTTCCGCAGGGACAGCGGAATGCTGCCGATGTAGAAGAGGTGACCGTTGTTGTAATCCTCCAGCAGCTCCTCTGCGGTCTTGGTGCAGTCGACCAGCAGACGGTAGGGGGTAACGGTTGCGTTGACCTGATCTCTCTTGAGATCGCGGTCAAAATAGCTGTTCCGCTCCAGCACGAAATACTGCAGCTTTTTGACCGGCCACTTGGAAGTGGTGCCGGACAGCGTGCCGTCCTTGTTGAAGGCATAATCGTCCTCGACCTCAACATTGATCTCTCTGCCTTTATCGTTGACCGTTGTGACGTTCTGATAGTTGATACGGGAGAGCTTGAAGGGACCGCTGGTTGCGATAGAGGATGCCTTCTTTGCCCAGTCGTTGGGGTTTGCCGCAACGTAACGTCTCAGCAGCGGCGCGGTTGCAACGCTGGTCAGGTTGCGGATAAAGCGGTCGTAATCGGTCGGTCCCTCAAAGGTGACGCGGACCGTCGACTGTTCGACTGCCTCAACGCCGAGGTCGTCGATGGAAACATCGCCTTCCTTGACCGCGCGGGCATTCTTGATGTCGTAAAGCAGAGCCGCAGCCTCATAGTTGTTTTGGGCATTGACCAGACGTTTCCACGCGAAGACAACGTCCTCGGCGGTCAGCGCATCCTGCACACTCCAGTAGGTTTCCTTGAGCTTGAACTCCATGTAGTATTCGTCTGCTTCTTTGTTTTCGTAGATCTTATAGCTGTCGACGAGGTAGTTTTCCACCTTTCCGGAATCGGTCAGCCGGAACAGCGTTGCGAACATCAGGCTGAGGACATTGGAGAGATTGGAGTTATAGTACGCATTTGCCGGATCGAAATCGTAGATCTCGTCGGTCAGATACATGGTGATGTAACCGCCTGTCTCCTTCGCGACCGTTTTTGTCTTACAGCCCGCAAGCGTGCCTGCGAGCAAAACGACGCAAAGGACCATTGATAAAATCCGTTTTGCCATAGTGTGGAAAAAACCTCCTCATATAAAGAAAAATCCCGTCCGGCACATTTTTGCCGGAATCCTTTTATTATTATACCGCATTTTCTATCGATTTTCAATAGTTTGGCGAATTTTTTAATGTATATTTTGTTAATTCTCTTGGCAAATTAAGCAGGAAGGAACCGAAACGGGCTTGGAAAAGGGGGCTTTTGCGATGTGTGACGGATATGAAAGGACCGATCTTGCGCTGGAGAGCTGCAGCGCGGCAGGGAAAGGACTTGGCGGCGTAGAGCAAACGGTCCATCGCCAGGCGGGCTGTGTCGTTCACCGCGTGACGGTAACGACAGCCGATGCGGCAGTGGCGCTCGGCAAGCCGATCGGGACCTATGTCACGGTGGAATGCGGACAGATTCACCGGCTGGACCGCGAGCGGACCGGCGCGATTGCCGGGCTGCTTGCCGGGGAACTGCGCGGTATGACGCGGGCGCTGACAGGTCGGTTTCCTGGCGGCGATCTCGGCGTTTTTGTTGCCGGGCTGGGAAATGCCAAGCTGACCGCGGATGCGATCGGTCCCGGAA
>USMO01000082.1 GCA_900555785.1 uncultured Eubacteriales bacterium
GGCAGCCAACGGCATGACTGACGCCTTCCGGCCCTATATCCTCCCGCTGATCCAGGGCGAGGCGGCAACCGTATGGGAGAACGGGATTCCGAAGCATTTGATTTTGGAGTGAGGAAAGGGATCGGGAAGAAAGAGCGCCTGCGGTGAAGGGCGCTCTTTTCTTGTGTTTCCGGGGGCGGGATCTCCGATGAATAGAGGCAAGCCTGTCAATCACTACATTTCATTCTCCTCCCACCCCGCAGAAAAAAGGCAAAAAAATGCAGAAAAGCTATTGTAAAACCGCGGCAGATTTGGTATAATATAAGGAGACGATGCGAAAGGAGCGGAACAATGGAGCAAAATCTGCTGTCGATTGGGACCTGGAAACGCCTGTGGCGGGAGACAACCGGTCTGCTTGCCATGCGCGGAAACCGGCTTCGCATGATACTGGCAATTCTGATTGCGGCAACTGCGTGTCTGCCGGAGCTGCTCTTCCTGCAGGTTTACAGCGCGGTGCTCAATACCGTCGGCGAGGCGGCTGCCACAACGGCAACGACAGTCTGGCTTGCCGTTTCCGTGACGTACCTGATCGGGGTCCTTCTGCCGCTGTTCGCCGGGCTGTTTTATCTTGCCGGGCAGATGGAAGCGGAGGAGGAAACCGTGCTTGCCGACCTGTTCCATGCTTTCACCGGCGCACGGGCTTACCGTTCCGCGTTTTCCTGCGGGCTGTACCTTGGCATTCCGCTGGCAGCGCTGCTGCTCACGCCGTCCGTGATTACCGACCGGCTGGCGGGGACGGACGGAAACCTCTTGCAGCTGCTGCTCGCGGCGCTGCTTGCGGTTGCAGCCGACATTGTGCTGCTGTTCCTGTTTTTCGGCTGGTTCGCAGGCCCATACCGGACCGTGCGCCGGGAAAAGCCGCGCATGCGGCATGCACGCCGGGTAGGGGCTTGGTATTGGGGACGGTTCCTGCCGCACCTGCTGTTGTCGGTGCTGTCGCTGCTGATTTACCTGATTGCGGACATTCTGCCGCGTATGCTGATCCTCTATTTTCGGCTCTGCCGGGAATATGACCGATTTTCGACGATTCAACCGGAGGGAAATCCATCATGAAAGAAAAATTTTATCTGACAACCGCCATTGCCTATGCATCCCGCAAGCCGCATTTCGGCAACACCTATGAGGTCATCATGGCGGACGCTGTGGCGCGCTACCAGCGGGCGCTGGGCAAGGATGTCTGGTTCTGCACCGGGACCGACGAGCACGGGCAGAAGATTGAGAATTACGCCAAGGAAAAGGGCATCACTCCGCAGGCATATGTGGACGGCGTATCGGGCGAGATTCGCGGCGTCTGGGACCTGATGAACACCAGCTACGACTACTTCATCCGCACGACCGATGACGCGCATGTGAAGACCGTGCAGAAGATTTTCCGCCGCTTCTACGAGCAGGGGGACATTTACAAAAGCGAATACGAGGGCTGGTACTGCACGCCCTGCGAATCCTTCTTTACCGCTACGCAGGCAGAGGGCGGCAAATGCCCGGACTGCGGCGCACCGCTGACGCAGGCAAAGGAGGAGGCGTACTTCTTCAGGATGAGCAAGTATGCCGACCGACTGATGACCTATATCGACGAGCACCCGGATTTCATTCAGCCGGAGCTGCGCAAAAAGGAGATGGTCAACAACTTTCTCAAAGCCGGGCTGCAGGATCTCTGTGTTTCCCGGACTTCCTTCAAGTGGGGCATTCCGGTGGATTTTGACGACCGCCATGTCGTTTACGTCTGGCTGGACGCGCTGACCAACTATATCACGGCTCTGGGCTACGACCCGGACAAGACCTATGCCGAGCAATCCGAGCATTTCCGCAAGTGGTGGCCCGCCGACGTTCACATCATCGGCAAGGATATTCTGCGGTTCCACACGATCTATTGGCCGATCTTCCTGATGGCGCTGGATCTGCCGCTGCCCCGGCAGGTGTTCGGTCATCCGTGGTTTAATTTCGGCATGGACAAAATGTCGAAATCCAAGGGCAATGTGATTTATGCCGACCAGCTTGCCGAGCATTACACGGTTGACGGCGTGCGTTACTATGCACTCTCCGAGATGCCGTTTTCCAGCGACGGATCGATTACCTACGAGTCGGTAATCAAGCGCTACAACACCGATCTCTGCAACAACCTGGGCAACCTGGTCAAGCGGACGCTGGACATGGAAAAGAAGTATTTCGACAAAGTCATTCCTGCGCCGGGTGCCGAGGAGGGGACCGACAGCGAGCTGAAAGCCGCGTGCCTTTCCGCGTTTGCCCGGATGAAGGCAGCGATGGACGATTTTCACATTGCGGACGCGCTGGCAGAAATTTTCGGCATGCTCAGCCGCGCGAACAAGTATATTGACGAAACGACACCTTGGAGCCTGGCGAAGGTTCCGGAACTTCAGGGGCGGCTCGGAACAGTGCTTTACAATCTGCTGGAAGCGATTCGCTTCGGCGCGGTGATGCTGGTGCCGTTCATTCCGGCAACGGCTGAAGAGATTCTCTCCGAGCTGAACACCGATCGCCGCGATTTTGCATCGCTGGAGACCTTTGGGGCGCTGCGTGCGGGCGACACGGTTGGGGATTCCCGCGTGCTGTTTGTCCGTGTGGACGAGGCAAAGGAACTGGCGGCGTTTGAAGCGGAGCGGCAGAAGCAGCTGGACGCGCTGAGGCCGGCAGAGGCGCCTGCTGCACCCGAAAAGCCGGAGGGCTGCGCGATGATCGGAATTGAGGATTTCATGAACGTGGAACTGCGGACGGCAAAGGTGCTGGCTTGCGAGCCGGTCCCGCGCGCAAAGAAGCTTCTGAAGTTGCAGCTGGACCTTGGTTACGAGCAGCGGCAGGTGGTTTCCGGCATTGCGAAGTGGTACAAGCCAGAGGACCTGATCGGGCGCAAGCTGATTGTGGTTGCAAACCTCAAGCCGGCCACCCTCTGCGGTGTGGAGTCGAACGGCATGGTTCTCGCCGCCGGAGAAGAAACCGTCCGCGTTGTCTTCCTCTCCGATGACACCCCGCTGGGCGAGAGGGTACGGTAAGGAAAGAGGAAAGGGAAGACCTTGGGCATTGCCCAAACCCACTTAGGGGGCTTCTTTCGGTAGAAGCAACGCTTTGCTACTGACTGGTTGCTGCGCAACCGGTCACCCCTAAGACCCCTCGGAACTTGAACCAGGAGGGCGATTTTTTGTGTGTGCTCTGGGTAAAGTTCTTGAGGGTTCTTAGGGAACTTCTTTCAAGAAGTTCCCTAAGTAGGGTTTGGGGCTATGCCCCAAGGTCTTTTTCATCTATCGGAAGGAGAAAAGCAATGAAGATTACAGTAATCGGCTGCGGCAGATGGGGGTCGCTCATCACGTGGTATCTTGACCGGCAGGGGCACAGCGTCACGCTGTACGGGCGCGCGGAGTCGCGGCATATGCAGGCGTTCCTTGAAACGCGCGCAAACGACCTGTTGACGCTGCCCGAGAGCGTCCGTCTTTCCACCAACCTGGCAGACGCCGCGTGCGGTGCAGAGGTCCTGATTCTTGCGGTCGCTTCGCAGGGGCTGCGCGGGCTGATGGACGAACTGAAGCCGCTGGGACTGCAAAACCGCGCGTTCTGCCTGTGCATGAAAGGCATCGAGATCGATACCGGCAAGCGGCTGTCGGAGATTGTGCGTGAGAACACCGACCCGTCAAACGGCGTTGCGGTCTGGCTGGGACCCGGACACGTGCAGGAGTTTTACGCCGGCATTCCGAACTGCATGGTCATCGACAGCGACGACGAAGCCCTGAAATGCCGCCTGGTCGGCGCGTTTTCGGGCGACCTGATCCGCTTCTATTACGGGCAGGACCTGTTGGGCAACGAAATCGGCGCGGCATCGAAAAATGTCATCGGCATCGCGGCAGGCTTTCTGGATGGGCTGGGGCTGACGACGCTCAAGGGCGCGCTGATGAGCCGGGGCACGCGCGAGATTGCCCGCCTGATTGAGGCGATGGGCGGCAATCCCTTTTCGGCTTACGGGCTTTGCCACCTCGGCGACTACGAAGCGACCGTTTTCTCGCCGTATTCCCACAACCGCGCGTTCGGAGAAGCCTTTGTGCGCGGGACTGCCTACACCGCGCTGGCAGAGGGCTACTATACCGCCGCCGCTATGCAAACGCTGAAAAAGCGCTATGCCGTCGACCTGCCGATTTGTGATGCGGTTTACCGGGCGCTTTACGAGGGCGCGGACGCTAAGAGCGAGATTGACGGGCTGTTCCGGCGGTCGCTCAAACGGGAGCTTGACGGCAAGCGCGGCGGGGAAGTCTGACATGGAAACTGACGGCATCTTTGACACCCACGCGCACTACTTCGACCGCCGCTTTGCAGCGGAGGTCCCCGGCGGCGCAGACGCGATTCTGCAGACGGTTCTGCCGCATCCCGTGGCGCATATCGTCAACGTCGGTACCAACCCCGAAAATTCCCGCGCGGCAATCGCGCAGGCGGCACAGTATCCCGGCATGTTTGCGGCGGTCGGGATTCATCCGGAGGACTGCCACTATCTGCCGGATTGCGATGCCGCGATGGCAGACCTCTCTGCCATCCTGGGCGATGCCGCCAGCCGGAAACGCGATAAAATCGTGGCGCTGGGGGAGATCGGGCTGGACTATCACTACGAACATTACGGGGAGATTCCGCTGGACAAACGGAAGGAAATGACCTTCTTCGAAGCCCAGCTGGAACTGGCAGAGAAGCTGGACCTGCCGGTAATCATTCACGACCGCGAGGCGCACGGCGACTGCTTTGAAACGGTCCTGCGGCACAAAAACGTCCGGGGCGTATTCCACAGCTACAGCGGCAGTGCGGAACTGGCGCACGAGCTGGTCCGGCGCGGGTGGTATCTCTCTTTTTCGGGCACGCTGACCTTCAAAAATGCCGTTCGGGTGCGGGAGGCTGCGGCAAGCGTCCCGCGCGACCGGCTCCTGATTGAAACCGACGCGCCCTACCTTGCGCCGCACCCCGAGCGCGGGCATCTGAACCATTCGGGGCTGCTGGTCTACACCCTCGGCACGCTGGCAGAGATCTGGAACTGCACGCCGCAGGAGGCTGCCCGAAAAACCGCAGAAAATGCGGAAACGCTGTTCCGGACCACTGATTTTGTCTAAAACTGCCAAATTTTCACGATGTAATTCTACATTCCGTCAGCAATAGAGTTCAAAGACCCGCTTGCAAAAACCGTTTTTGTGTGGTATAATAAAGGAAAGCAGGAAAATACACAAATATTTCGTTCGATTTGTCCCGTTTTCGGCTAAACTGAAGAAAGGTTCACAAAAAAGGTTATCACAATGGCAAAGATTGAGACCAAAAACATCAGAAACATCGCCTTGCTTGGGCATGGCGGCAGCGGAAAGACCTCTCTTGCAGAGGCGATGCTCTACTTGACTGGCGAGACCGACCGGCTCGGCACGGTGACCGCCGGAAACACCGTTTGCGATTACGACCCGGAAGAGGTTGCAAGAAAGATCTCGATTTCGGCAACGCTCGCGCCGATGATGTGGAAGGACATCAAAATCAATGTCATTGATACCCCCGGTTATCTCGATTTTGCGGGCGAGGTCGTGCAGGCGCTCCGCGTTGCGGACAGTGCGATTATCGTGGTGGACGGCAAAGCCGGAATCGAGGTCGGAACCGAGCTTGCCTGGGATTATGCAACCGCATCCGGGCTGCCGCATGCCTTCTTTATCAACAAATTTGATGACAATGAGGCGCGTTTCGGGCGGGTGCTGGATGCGCTTCACGATACCTTCGGAAAGAACGTCTGCCCGCTGACCATTCCGATGGTGCGCGGCGGCGAGGTGGTTGGCACAATCGACCTGATCGACCAGACGGCGCACGTCTTCGATGCCAACGGCAGGCACAGTGTGGAAATGATTCCGGATGAATCGAAAGAAGCGGCTGCGAAGTATCGCGACATGCTGATGGAAGCCGTTGCAAGCACCAACGAAGACCTGATGATGAAATATTTCGAGGGCGAGGAGATCACCCACATGGAGGCGGTCAACGCGGTCCACGAGGGCATCATTCACGGCGAGATTGTGCCGGTCTTCTGCGGCGCGGCAACCAAGCTCTGGGGTGTTTGGACGATGCTGGATAAGATTACCGAATCCTTCCCGCGCCACACGGCGAAAAAGCAGGAGCAGCTGGAGGACGGCAGCCGAATTGATATTGTGCCGGAGGGTGAGCCTGCGATTTTCGTCTTCAAGACGGTTGCGGACCCGTTTGTCGGCAAGATGTCGTTCTTCAAGGTGATGAACGGCAGCGTGCGGCGCGATATGACCCTGCGCAACAACACCACAGGCGACAACGAAAAGCTGGCGCACATCTACACGATTCGCGGCAAGAAGCAGACCGAGGTCGAAGAGCTTGCCTGCGGCGACATCGGAATGGTTGCCAAGCTGAACAATACGAACACGAACGACACGCTGACCTGGAACAAGGCGTTTGCCTATCGCAAGATCGTTTTCCCGAAGCCCTACTATGTCAAGGGCATGACCCCCGCCTCCAAGGGGGACGAGGGCAAGATCTCCCAGAGCATTGCGAAAATGGTCGAAGAGGACTACACGCTGCGCTTTGAGAACGATCCCGAGACCAAGCAGCTGCTGATTTACGGTTTGGGCGAAGTGCATCTGGCGGTGCTGGCGGCGCGGCTCAAGAGCCGGTTCGGTCTGAACATCAAATACGACACGCCGAAAATCGCTTACCGCGAGAAGATTACGAAATCCGTTGACGTTGAGGGCAAGCACAAGAAGCAGAACGGCGGCTCCGGTCAGTACGGACACGTGAAGATGCGGTTTGCACCCGGCGATGCCGAGGGCTTGACCTTCACGGTCTCGGTTGTTGGCGGTACGGTTCCGAAAAACTTCTACCCGGCTGTGGAGAAGGGCATTCAGGACGCGATGCAGAAGGGCGTTGCCGGGTTCCCGATGACGCACCTGGCGGCAGACCTTTACGACGGCTCCTATCACGCGGTCGATTCGGATGAACTTTCCTTCAAGACCGCTGCATCTCTCGCTTACAGAAAGATGCTGGAACTGGCTGCTCCCGTGATTCTGGAGCCGGTCGGTGACCTGCAGGTGACGGTACCGGACGGCTTGGTCGGCGATGTGATGGGCGACCTCAACAAGCGCCGCGGCAGCGTGATGGGCATGGAGCCCGCCGCGCACAAGGGCTACACCACCATTCAGGCAACGGCTCCGAAGGTCGAACTGCTCGATTACCCGATCACGCTTCGCGCGATGACCCAGGGGCGCGGTTCCTTCGATTTCACCGTCACCGGCTACGACACCGTCCCCGCCAACCTCGCCGCCAAGATCATAG
>USMO01000083.1 GCA_900555785.1 uncultured Eubacteriales bacterium
AGCCGAATTCAATGACGAGACTGAGCAGAATGACCGTCAGCGTCCAGGCGAACATCTGCTCGGTTTCAAGGTACTGCCGCGCGTCCCCGATCATCCGTCCGATGGTCCCGCGCGGGGTGGCTAAAATCTCCGCTGCAATGCCAGCCTTCCAGGCAAGTCCCAGAGACGTGCGGCAGGCAGAGAGGAAATAGGGGCGCAGGGAAGGGAGAACCAGCACCCGCATCCGCCGGGAAAAGGAGAACCCGTACACCCGCGCGACCTCGGAAAGCCCCGGGTCAATGCGGGAAAGCCCCTCGTCCAGATTGGTCCAGACAACGGGCAGCACGATGAGAAAGGTAATCAGCGCCGGAATTTTTGCCGCACCGATGAAGATCAGCAGCAGGACGATGACCGACGCGACCGGCGTTGCCTTGATGACCGTCATCAGCGGCAGCAGCAGGTCCCGGAAGATGCCGACCTTATGCCCGATTCCGGCAGCGATGACCCCGGTCAGTACCGCAGCCAGAATGCCGGTCATGACATTCAGCAGCGAGCGCCCGGTGACAAGGTAAAACGCCCGGGAGCGGACCAGCGCCCACAGAACGCCGGCAACCTTTGCGGGGGTTGGGAACAGCAGCTCGCTCCCAACCGACTTTGCCGCCGCCCACCAGACAAGAATCCAGAAGGCGACGGCAAAGAGTACCCGGAACAGTTTCGGTATCCGGTTCATTTTCCGAGTTGGTCGTTGCGACAGTAGAAAGCGTCACCGGGAATCTTCCCGCCGATTGCCGAGGGCTGGGTTCCGTAGAGGACCGACAGATACGCGTTCATAGCGGTCTGCATGCCCTCACCTGCCAGGAAGGTGACGTTGCAGTTCGGAATGGCTGCCTTTGCAACCGGCGCCTGCGCGAAGATGCCGTGCTTGACAATCAGCTCGGCTGCCGCTTCGACATTGGCGTTCAGATAGTTGATCGAGCTTTCATAAGCCCGCAGGAAATTCAGAACGGCTTCCGGGTGTGCCTCCAGGAACGCGGTGCGCACCACCACGCAGCCCTGCACCAGCGTGCCCTGCATGCCGTCCAGCCTGTCCCATTCGGCGGTCAGGTCAATCGAGACCTCCAGCGTCTTTCCGGCAGCCTTTGCCTTGTTCTTTGCAATCGTAATCATCGGCTCGGGCAGCACGGCGTAGTCCACCTCACCGGCGGCAACAGCGGTTGCAAGGTCGGCAGGCGCGGTGTACTGGTTGTCAATCGTCAGGCTGATGTTGTTCTGCTGGCAGAGATAGCGGAAGATAAAGGTCGGGTTCTGCGCCGGGGCGTAGACGGTCTTGCCTGCCAGGTCGGCAAGCGAGTTGACCTTGCCTTTGCCGATGACATAAAGGCAGCCCAGCGTGTTGACCGCGAGCACCTTCACGCCGCCCTCGGTCTTGTTGTAGGCAATCGCGGCACCGTTGGTCGGAATTGCGGCAATGTCCGCGTCGCCGTTAATCAGCGCGGGGAGCACGTCTTTGGCAAAATCGGATTTGACCTCAAAGGTGTACTGCTCGGTCTTGAAAAGCCCGTTTGCAGCGTCCTCCATCAGCTTTGCCATGCCGAAGCCGGTCGTGCCGTTCATGGTGTAAACGCGCATGGCAACGGGGTCAGCGGGCACCTCCGGCGTTTGGGCGGGCTCGGTTTCGGGAACGGTCCAGTCGGTTGCGGTGGAGTCACCGGGTTTGTCCTCCAGCTGCGTGCAGGCAGCAAAGGAGAAGAGCAGGGCGAGGATGGCGAGCAGGGAAAAAATGCGGAGCTTCATGGGTTTGATCTTCCTTTCGGTTATTGTTTGTAGAATCTGAGCATGGCTTCGGGGTCGGTCAGGCGGAGGTGCTTGCCGTTCTTGATCAGCCAGCCGTCAGCGGTCAGCCGGTCAAAGGCGCGGTAAAGCGAGGCTCTGCCCAGGTTGAGCAATTCGGAGAGCGCGGAAATCGATTCCCGCAGGATGATCTCGCCCTGCCCGAGCCCGGCAAGGTAGAGCGCCAGCCGCCGCTCGGCACTGCCGGCAGTCAGGTAGCCGATTTTCCGGTTGAGGAACCGGACCCGCCCTGCGAGATAGCCGATGTAGTTTTCCCGGAACTGCGGGTCGGCATCCAGCAGTCCGCGCACCGCCCGCTCCGAGAGGAACAGGCAGTCGCAGTCGGTCTCGGCGCGGACCGTGCTGACGAACCGCTCCCCGGAAAACAGGTTCGCAATGCCGAAGAGGTCTCCGGCGCCGAGAAACCGCAGCAGCACGTTGTGGTCCGGGTCCGGTGTCGTAACCGCCGCCTTTCCGGACAGCAGCACGCACAGGCGCGGCGCTTTTGCACTCGCCGGAGAATCGACTGTCTCTCCTGCGGGAACGGTTACGGCTGCCGCATCGGGTCCTGCAACGGCTGCCGCCAGCCGGTCCGGGTCTACCCCGGAGAACAGCGGGCAATGGTCAAGCTGGGTGAGCAGCGCATCGGTTGTCAATTCCGTTTCTCCTTTTGTCTCGTTTGATACAATTATAATCGCCAGGTGCGGATTTGTCAAGTCCTTTTTCCAAACTTTTTTGTGGAAAACGCAAAAAAGACCGAAAAACAGCCACTGACACTGCCAAAAAGGGGAATTTTTCAGAGGAATTTTCGCAAACCTCTTTACTTTTTCCGCATTTTCGTGTATACTTATCCTGAAAGTCAATTTCAATGAAAGGAAATGATTCCAATGACACTGGTAATTCTTGCCGCTGGGCTCGGTTCGCGCTACGGAGGGCTGAAGCAGCTGGATCCCATGACCGATGCAGGCAACTTCATCATCGATTTCTCGGTGTATGACGCCATCCGCGCCGGCTTCGACCAAGCGGTCTTCATTATCAAGCGCGAGAACCTGGAGCAATTTCGCGAGACCATCGGCAACCGGATCGCGAAAAAGATCAGGGTCAAGTACGTCTTTCAGGACGCAAACGACCTGCCGCGCGGGCTGAAACTGCCGGAGGGCAGAACCAAGCCGTGGGGGACCGGGCACGCGGTCTACTGCGCGCGGGACCTGGTGAACGATAACTTTGCGGTCATTAACGCCGATGATTTCTACGGGCGGGATACCTTCCTGCGCCTGGCAGAGCATCTGCGCCGGCAGGACCTTGCCGGAACCCCTGCGCATCACTGCATGGTCGGATTCCGCGCGGGCAACACGCTGACCGAGAACGGGACCGTTTCGCGCGGGGTCTGCGAGGTGGATGAGACCGGCAGGCTGATTCGCGTGACCGAGCGGACCAAGGTGGAGAAGCGCGAAAACGGCGCGGCTTACCTGGAGGACGACGGAACCACCTGGACGGAAATGCCCGCCGACACCATTGTGTCGATGAACTGCTGGGGCTTTACGCCCGATATTTTCCGTCATCTGGAGACCGAGCTGCGCAGTTTCTATGAGGCATCGGTTCCCGCCAACCCGCTCAAATGCGAATTTTACCTGCCCTTCGCCGTGCAGGCGCAGATGGAGGCAGGGCTTTGCGACGTGACGGTCTACCCGACCGAATCGGTCTGGCAGGGCGTGACTTACCATGAGGATAAGTCGCGCGTCAAGGCTGCCATCGCAGACCTGATTCAGGCGGGCGAATATCCGGCTGACCTGTGGGCGTGACAACTCCCACCAAACAAAAATCATATAATTTGCAGAAATAAAAGGCTGTCCGATTCCCCCTTCGGGAAAGTTCCGGAAGGGTCCCGGGAACCTTCTTTCAAGAAGTTCCCCGGGTGGGTTTGGGCAAAGCCCAAGGTCTTAGAGAGGAACAAAAAATGGCAATTCTGATTACAGGCGGAGCCGGGTTTATCGGCTCGCATACCGCAGTAGAGTTTCTGAACGCAGGTTACGACGTTGTGATTGCGGACAACTATGTCAACAGCTCGCCGCTGGTGCTGGAGCGCATCAAGGAGATCACCGGCAAGACGCCGCGCGCGTATGAGGTCGACCTCTGCGACAAGGAGGCGCTGCGCAAGGTGTTTACCGAGAACCCCGACATTGATTCCGCTATCCATTTTGCGGGTCTGAAGGCGGTTGGCGAATCGGTCTCCCAGCCCGGCAGATACTACTATAACAACCTGGTCAGCACGCTGAATCTGGTGGAGCTGATGGCGCAGTACAACGCAAAGCGCATCGTGTTCAGCTCGTCCGCAACGGTTTACGGCTCGCCCAAGACCGTGCCGATCAAGGAAGATTTTCCGCTGTCCACCACCAACCCCTACGGCGAGACCAAGCTGATGATCGAGCGCATTCTCAAGGACATCTGGTTTGCGGACAAGGATTGGAGCGTGTCGATTCTGCGCTACTTCAACCCCATCGGCGCGCACAAGAGCGGGCTGATTGGCGAGAATCCGCGCGGCATTCCGAACAACCTTCTTCCGTACGTTGCAAAGGTTGCGGCTGGTCAGCTGCCCTTCCTGCAGGTCTTCGGCAACGACTACGACACGCCTGACGGCACCGGCGTGCGCGACTATATCCATGTTGTCGACCTTGCCAAGGCGCACCTCAAGGCGCTCCAGAGAGCCGACCGGGTGACCGGCGTGGAGTATTACAACATCGGTACCGGCACGGGCTACTCGGTGCTGGACATTGTACACGCATACGAAAAGGCATCCGGGCTGAAGGTGCCGTACAAGATCGTTGCGCGCCGCCCGGGCGACATTGCCACCTGCTATGCCGACCCGACCAAAGCGGCAGAGATTCTCGGCTGGCATGCGGAGTTCGGCATTGAGGACATGTGCCGCGACATGGCAAACTGGCAGAAGAAGAACCCGAACGGCTACGAGGGCTGACGGAGGACGCGTGCATGATTACCAAGCATTATTTCGGCACGCTGGATGACGGGCAGGAGGTTTCCTGCTACACGATGAAGAACCGGACCGGCATGACCGTGACGGTTTGCGAATTTGGCGGTGCGATTACCGAGATTCGGGTGCCGGACAAATACGGGCGGTCGAGCGATGTGGTAGAGGGCTACGATTCGCTGCGCGATTACGTGCTGGCAGACGGCTATCTCGGTGCGCTGGTTGGCAGAATCGGCAACCGGGTGGCAAACGGCAAATTTGCGCTGGACGGGAAGACCTACACGCTTTACAAAAACGACGGCAAGAACTCGCTGCACGGCGGCAAGGTTGGATTTTCGCACCGGATGTGGGCGGTTCGCCCGGTTGACGGCGAGGAGCCGAAGCTGGTTTTGACGCTGCACTCTCCGGACGGCGAGGAGGGCTACCCGGGCAACGTGGATGTAACGGTGACGTATGCGCTCCTGTCGGGCAATGCGCTGTCCGTTCGCTACGATGCGACGGCAGACCGGCGCACGCCGCTGAACCTGACGAACCACACCTATTTCAATCTGGGCGGTTATGCGTCGGGCAAGATTTTCGATCACGTGGTACAGATGGAGGCAGACCGCTATCTGCCGACCTATGCCGATCTGATTCCGACCGGAGAGATCCGCTCGGTTACGGGCACGCCGTTTGATTTCCGCGATCCGAAGGCGATCGGTCAGGATTTCGGCGCGGACTGCGAGGACCTGAAGCTGGCTGGCGGTTACGATCACTGTCTCTGCTTTACGGAGGGGGAGACGAAGGAGCCGACCCTGCGGGTGCAGATTTACGAGCCGAACAGCGGGCGGATTCTGAAGATGTTCACCAACCAGCCCTGCATGCAGTTCTACACGGGCAATTTCCTCTGCAATCCGGAGTACCCGCTCAAGGGCGGCTACCCGCAGAACAAGCAGGCTGCGTTCTGTCTCGAAACGCAGAAGATGCCCGATGCGGTCAATCACAAAAACTTTACCGACACAATCGTCGGTCCCGACAAGCCCTACGAACACGTCACCGTGTATCAGTTTTCGGTGAAGGAGTGAGGGGGGAAGACCTTGGAGGGAGAAGGGGGACCCTTTCGGAGGTGACCCCAACGCGGCAAGCCGCTACCGTCGCTTCGCGACGCTTCTCCCTCCAAACCTCCCTCATCCTCCCCGAACTTTCCTGAGCCGGGGGTTGTATACAGCGCTTCTGAACTTTCCGTGCTGCAAAGCAAGACGCGGTGCGGTTAAGGGGGCGCGGGACAAACCCCGGCTCAGGAAAGTTTTGGTGGCTGGGGCAGTTCGGAATTTATAAAAAGAGCGGCCATCGCACTCGTTTGGTGGGCGGTAACCGCTACTTTTTGGAAAATGTAAGGAAAAATTGCAAAACCGGTTGACAAACCGGTTTTTTTGGTGTATAATTATTTGTATTTGCAGGAATGCGCGGCAGAGTGCCGCGACGATCACTACCGAATACCGGAAAGGGAACAGACAAAGCATGAGCGGCGATTTGTTGAAATTGATTGAGGAGGGAATGCCGACTTTCTCCAAGGGGCAGAAACGCATTGCGGAATATGTCCTGAAGCACTACGACAAGGCGGCTTACCTGACGGCGTCGCGCCTGAGCACGCTGGTTGGCGTATCGGAATCCACGGTGGTCCGGTTTGCCATTGAGCTGGGATTTGAGGGATACCCGGAGTTTCAGCACTCCCTGAAAGAGTTGATCCGCACCCGGCTGACTTCCTTCCAAAGAATGGAGGTTACCGACCAGATTATCGGTGACGGAAACGTGCTGGAAAAGGTCCTGCTTTCCGACGCGGAACGCATTCGCAGGACGTATGACGAGATCGACCGTGCCGCATTTGATGAAGCCGTGAACCGGATTATCCGGGCGAAGACCATTTACATCCTGGGCGTTCGGTCGTCCTCCTATCTGGCGGGATTTCTGAACCACAGCTTCCGCATGATTTTTGATAATGTCCGTTTGGTGCAGACCACCTCGTCCAGCGATCTGTTTGAGCAGATTATGCGCATCGGCGAGGGGGATGTGATGATTGCCATCAGCTTTCCGCGTTACTCCAAGCGCGTGATCAACGCGGTGGAATATGCCAGAAAGCAGCAGGCGAACATTGTGGCGCTGACCGACAGCCGGCAGTCGCCGCTGGCTGTATATGCCGACCAGCTGCTTGCAGCGCAAAGCGACATGGCGTCCTTTGTCGATTCGCTTGCCGCACCGTTGAGCATCATCAACGCGTTGATTGTGGCGGTGTCCCGGCGCAAGAAGGAGGAGCTTTCCAAGCGCCTGCAGGAGCTGGAAGCCATCTGGGACCATTACGATGTCTACGACAAGAAAAACTCCTGACACATCTGATGTTCTGGTCATCGGCGGCGGTGCTGCGGGCATGATGGCTGCCATTGCGGCGGCGGGTGCCGGTGCGGGTGTTGCGCTGCTGGAAAAGAACGACCGGCTGGGCAGGAAAC
>USMO01000084.1 GCA_900555785.1 uncultured Eubacteriales bacterium
CGATTTCGTTGATAACGTCCTTGAAGACTTTGCCTTCCTTCGCAATCAGCGAGGGGTTGGTGGTCACGCCCGAGAGGATGCCCCACTCGTTGATTTCGCGAATCTCGTCAATATTGGCGGTATCGATAAAGAGTTTCATTTTTTCCCTTTCAGAATGACAAACGGAGAAGCGACCGCAGCCGCTTCTCCGCCATACTTCAAAAATTAAGCGAGGATCTTGGAAACAACGCCCGAGCCGACGGTTCTGCCACCCTCACGGATAGCGAAACGCAGACCCTCTTCGCAAGCGATGGGGGTGATCAGCTCAACGGTCATATCAACGTTGTCGCCAGGGCGGCACATCTCAACGCCTTCCGGAAGCTCGATGGTACCGGTAACGTCGGTGGTTCTGAAATAGAACTGCGGACGGTAGCCAGCGAAGAACGGTTTCTTACGGCCGCCTTCCTTCTCGGTCAGGACGTAAACGTGACCGACGAACTTTCTGTGCGGATGAACCGAACCCGGCTTTGCCAGAACCTGACCTCTTTCGATCTCGTCCTTCGCGATACCGCGGAGCAGCGCGCCGATGTTGTCACCAGCCTCAGCCTGCGGCAGGAGCTTGTGGAACATCTCGACACCGGTGACCGTCGTGGTCTTCTTCTCATCGGACAGACCGACGATTTCAACCACATCGGAAACCTTGACGGTACCTCTCTCCACACGACCCGTAGCAACAGTACCACGACCGGAGATGGAGAACACGTCCTCGACAGGCATCAGGAACGGCAGGTCAGCCTGACGCTCGGGAGTGGGGATATAGCTGTCAACCGCATCCATCAGATCGAGGATGCACTTGTACTCGGGAGCGTTGACATCGGTGCTGGTGGATTCCAGCGCGTTGCGGGCAGAACCGCGGATGATCGGAATATCGTCACCCGGGAAGTCGTAGGAAGACAGCAGGTCGCGGACTTCCATCTCAACCAGATCGAGCAGCTCGGGGTCATCCACGAGGTCGGTCTTGTTCAGGAAGACAACGATAGCCGGAACGCCAACCTGACGGGCGAGCAGAACGTGCTCGCGGGTCTGCTGCAGAGGGCCGTCGGTACCAGCGACAACCAGGATTGCGCCGTCCATCTGAGCCGCACCGGTGATCATGTTCTTGACGTAGTCAGCGTGGCCGGGGCAGTCGACATGCGCGTAGTGACGCTTGTCGGTTTCGTACTCAACGTGTCTGGTGTTGATTGTGATACCTCTTGCCTTCTCTTCCGGCGCGTTGTCGATCTGGTCATAAGCCAGGAACTCGTTCTTGCCGTTCTTCAGAGAAAGGACCTTGGTGATTGCTGCAGTCAGAGTGGTCTTGCCGTGGTCAACGTGACCGATGGTACCAATGTTGACATGGGGCTTTGTACGTTCAAATGTAGCCTTTGCCATTTTGAATTTCCTCCGTTAAATAAGGTTTTATTTTTAGAAATTGGTAAAACACAACCAAGGGTGCGCAAAGAATCAGTTCTTCGCGCGTTCCTTGATAATGGTTTCCTGAATCGACTTCGGAACCTCGGCGAAGTGGCTGGGTTCCATCGAGTACAGACCGCGTCCCTGGGTCTTGGACCGCAGATCGGTTGCATAACCGAACATGTTGGACAGCGGGACATATGCCTGCACTTCCTGCACACCGGTGCCGGTTGCTTCCATCGAGAGAATCTGACCGCGGCGGCTGTTGAAGTCGCCGATGACCTCTCCCATGTAGTCGTCCGGAACGATGGTGGTGACCTTCATCATCGGCTCGGTGAGAACCGGGTCCGCCTTTCTCATGGCTTCCTTGAATGCCATGGAGCCGCAGATCTTGAATGCCATTTCAGAGGAGTCGACTTCGTGATAAGAGCCGTCGTACAGCGTGACCTTGACGTCAACGACATTGTAGCCGGCCAGCACGCCGCACTGCATTGCGCCCTGGATACCGGCATCAACCGCAGGAATGAATTCCTTCGGAATCGCGCCGCCGGTGACGGCATTGACGAATTCGTAGCCCTTGCCGGCTTCGTTCGGCTCGATGGTGATCTTGACATGAGCGTACTGACCGGAACCGCCGGACTGCTTCTTGTACTTGCACTCGTGGTCGACCTTCTTGCGGATGGTCTCCTTGTATGCAACCTGCGGCTTACCGATGTTTGCTTCGATCTTGAACTCGCGCAGCAGACGGTCGACGATGATCTCCAGGTGGAGCTCACCCATACCGGCGATAATGGTCTGACCGGTCTCTTCGTCCGTATAGGTCCGGAAGGTCGGGTCCTCTTCAGCCAGCTTTGCCAGCGCGATGCCCATCTTTTCCTGACCCGCACGGGTCTTCGGCTCGATTGCGACACGGATAACGGGTTCCGGGAACTCCATGGATTCGAGGATGACCGGATGCTTTTCGTCGCAGAAGGTGTCGCCGGTGGTGGTGTTCTTCACGCCGATTGCCGCCGCGATGTCACCCGCATAGCAGGTGTCGATGTCCTTCCGCTCGTTTGCGTGCATCTGCAGGATACGTCCCAGACGCTCGGTCTTCTTCTTGGTGGAGTTGTACACGGTATCGCCCGCATGGACAACACCCGAATACACACGGAAATAGCAGAGCTTTCCGACGAACGGGTCGGTCATAATCTTGAACGCCAGCGCCGAGAACGGCTCGGAGTCCGAAGAGTGCCGGTCCTCTTCCTCGCCGTCCGGGTTGGTGCCGCGGATAGCCGGGATGTCGGTCGGGCAGGGCATGAAATCGATGATTGCATCGAGCAGTTTCTGCACGCCCTTGTTTCTGTAAGACGTTCCGCACACAACCGGAACCAGCTCGTTGGAGATGCATGCCTTGCGGAGTGCTGCTTTCAGCTCGGGGACCGAGATTTCCTCGCCCTCGAGGTACTTCTCCATCAGCTCGTCATCGGTCGACGCGATGGCTTCCACCATCTTCTCGCGGTATTCCTTTGCCTTGTCGAGCATATCCGCCGGAACAGGCTCCACGCGCATATCCTTGCCAAGGTCATCGTAGTAAATGTCGGCTTCCATGTTCATCAGGTCGACGATTCCGCGGAAGGTCATGTCATGACCGACCGGCAGCTGAATCGGCACTGCGTTTGCATGGAGTCTGGTGTGAATCATATCGACCACACGGTAGAAATCGGCACCGGTGATGTCCATCTTGTTGACGTACACCATTCTCGGAACCTTATACTTGTCCGCCTGTCTCCAAACGGTTTCGGACTGCGGCTCGACACCGCCCTTTGCGCACAGAACGGTAACTGCACCGTCCAGGACACGCAGGGAACGCTCCACCTCGACCGTAAAGTCGACGTGACCGGGGGTATCAATGATATTGATTCGATTCCCCTTCCAGAAGCAGGTGGTTGCAGCGGAGGTAATGGTGATACCTCTTTCCTGCTCCTGCACCATCCAGTCCATGGTTGCGCCGCCGTCGTGGACCTCGCCCAGCTTGTGCGTCTTACCCGTGTAGAACAGGATACGCTCGGTGGTTGTGGTCTTGCCGGCGTCGATGTGCGCCATGATACCGATGTTTCTGGTATTCTCAAGTGAGTATTCTCTCGGCATATACTTCTAATCTCCTTACGAAATCAGCCACAGATCAATATCTGTAGTGCGCAAACGCCTTGTTTGCTTCTGCCATACGGTGCGTTTCTTCCTTCTTCTTGAACGCGCCGCCGGCACTTGCCTTCGCGTCCATGATCTCGCCCGCGAGCTTCTCGGACATGTTCTTTTCTCCGCGCTTTCTCGCAAACGAAATCAGCCAACGCAGACCCAGGGTCTGGCGTCTCTCGGCTCTGACTTCCATCGGGACCTGGTAGGTCGAACCGCCGACACGGCGTGCCTTGACCTCCAGAACGGGCATCACATTTTCAAGAGCCTGCTGGAACACCTCCAGCGGGTCCTGACCCAGTTTTTCTTCTACGATCTTGAATGCGTCGTAGACAATGGTCTGAGCCACACCCTTTTTGCCGTCATACATCACGTTGTTAATCAGCTTTGTAACCAGCTTGGAATTATACAACGGATCCGGCAGAACATCTCTTTTGGTAATACGACCTCTTCTCGGCACTGTACTTCCCTCCTTCATTAAAATTATGAGATCATTGGTACTCAAAAAACATACTTTTGTAAGCGCCGCGTCGGGTAAATCAACATAAACATTAAATTTACAGAGGACGGGCTAAGTGTGCTTTTCAGTGTTGCGCTGTCGGAAGATTATTTCTTCTTCTTTGCGACTTTTGCTCCGTACTTGGAGCGGCTCTGCTGGCGGTTTGCAACACCCTGTGCATCCAGAGTTCCGCGAATGATGTGATAACGCACACCAGGCAGGTCTCTGACACGGCCGCCGCGGATGAGCACGACGGAGTGTTCCTGCAGATTGTGTCCGATGCCCGGAATGTAGACGGTTGCTTCCAGGCCGTTGGTCAGACGCACTCTCGCGATCTTTCTCATTGCGGAGTTCGGCTTCTTCGGGCTGGTGGTGGATACCTTCGTGCAAACGCCTCTTCTCTGGGGCGCAGACTGGTCGATTGCGGTGTTCTTCAGAGAGTTGAAGCCCTTCTGGAGCACCGGCGCCTTGGACTTGTAATCCTTCTCGCCGCGACCCTGTCTGACAAGCTGGTTAAAGGTTGGCATGACATTTTCCTCCTTCTTTAAAATTTAATGTTTATATTACAGATACCCGACGTTACCGCCGTGTAGACCTGTCGTTTTGATGGCGTGTCCGTTTGGACCCCGCGCCGATCTGTCCCCGCCTCCCGCAAACAAGGCATACTGCGGGCATTGCGTAAACAAATACAGTTTATTATAGCACGCAAGCCCCATTTTGTCAAGGTGCAAAAAAAATCTCCCGCATTTTCTCCCTTTTGCACAAATCTTTTTTCGCTCTCCTGTAGTATTTGCCCACTTTCTTGTATATTATTGATGGGTTTATCAAAAAAATGTGGGGGAAAACCTCGGAGCACTGTCCCGAGCCCCGAAGAGGCACCGGCAGACAGAATTCCGAACGGCAGAGGCAAACCGGTCAACCGCCATTTAAGACAGATAAAACTTGTATATCTCCCGCTCCGAACAGCCAACCGTATCATCTCGCAGCCCCCTCTTACCGCACCTGCCGTCACACCTTCAACGCTTTTCCGTTCAGTGCGGCGGCGGTCAGGGTTTCGCCTCGGTAGACCAGCTTCAGGGAGAAAAACGGGGTGTTGCGGTCCAGCAGGTCCAGGAAGATTCGGTCTCCTGCCCACATCGGGAGATTTCGGAAGTCGGATTTTTTCATCCATGCCAGGTCGCCTTCGTCGCAGGTTGTTTCGGTCCCCTCCCAGCGGTCGGCGGTGAAGAGGTGCATATACTCGCAGGGGCAGACATCCGACACAAAGGTCACGATTCCGCGATAGCGATAGCGCGTCAGCGTCAGCCCGGTCTCTTCCCGGACCTCCCGCAGCAGGCACTCCTCGGGGCTTTCTCCCTCCTCGAATTTCCCGCCGACACCGATCCATTTGTCCCGATTCTCGTCGTGCTCCTTTTTCACGCGGTGCAGCAGCAGGTAGCGGTCCCCGTCCTCCAGGTAGCAAAGCGTTGTCTGCCTGCTCATTCCGTCACCCTCTCTTTCCGCACGTACAGGTTCAGGTCCCATGCCGGCAGCCCCGCGAACCTGCGCAGGTAGAATGCCCGGTATCCCGCAAAGCGCTCGCGAATCATCAGTGGCAGCGCAAACAGGTCCTCGTTCCGGTGATAGACCGACACCAGCAGCGTTGGCAGGTCCCTTGCAATGTGGGTCTGCAGCCCCTCGATTGCCTGCTGCTCCGCGCCCTCGACGTCAAACTTGATATAGTCCGCGCGCGTCTCGCCCAGCACCTCGTCGCCGGGGATTCCGGGGACCTCGACCGTCCGTCCCGCGCCTGTCCCCAGTGCTGCGCCACGGTTTCCTGCCGCCGAAAAGCGCAGCGTTTCGCGCCGGTCCCATGCCGCCGCGTGTACAGACAAAACGCTTGTTCTCATCTCTTCCTGCGCATACGCTGTGAGTTTTTTCACGGTTCGCTCGTCCGGCTCGACTGCAAAAACCCACTCCGGGCGTGCACCTGCCTCCAGCAGTTCCCGCACCGTGTCGCCGGTATAGGCGCCCAGGTCGAGGACCGTTCGCAGCGTCCTCGGCTGGACCATCTGCTCCAGCGTCTGCGATTGGTCGTTTGCCGCTTCAAAGAGGTACTCTGCCCGTCCGCTGAGTTTATAGGCAACCGTCAGGTCGAAGATGCGCTGCGACTCCCCGTCTGCCAGCAGCGCCCGTGTCCGGTCCAGCTCCTCCCGGTGTTGCCGGACGAAATCGGCATCGAACAGTCCATCCCCGACTGCCGGGACGTCCGGGACGTAAAATTCGGCTGTCTCCATAACTGCCCGGACGTTTGCGAGCACTTCCGGGCGCGCCGATGCGAAGGCGAGCAGGACGATCAGGTTCTCCGCGCCGAAGCGGTCAAACACGTCGCGCCTGCTTTCCACGCGCATGCCCTGAAACAGTTTCCCCTGCCGGAATCCGTCGCTTGCGAAGACGGCTTGGACCGGGATTTGCTTTTCCCGGAGGACGGCAAGAATTTTATCCGCTCCGTTTCCGGTCCCCCACAGAACGATCTGTTTTTTTGTCCTGCTCAGATGCTCCCAGAGCAGACGGTCGGGGTCCGCGAGCAGGTCTTCCCAAATCAGGCTCATCAGTTATAGTTTCTCACGCCAGGCTCTCGGGGAGCTTTCTGCCGCCCAGCAGGTGGAAATGGAGGTGTTTGACCGACTGGCAGCCGTCCTCCCCGCAGTTGGTGATGACGCGGTAGCCGTTCGTCAGCCCCTCTTCCTTTGCAATCTTCGGGATGATCTCGAAGATATGCGCCACGCAGGCGCTGTTCTCCGGTGTGATTCCGTCCACTGACGGAATGTGCTCCTTCGGAATCACCAGCACGTGTGTCGGCGCCATCGGGTTGATGTCGCGGAAAGCGTAGGTCTTGTCATCTTCGTAGACCTTGGTGGAGGGAATGTCCCCGGCGATGATTTTACAGAACAGGCAGTTTTCCATGAGAATCATCCTTTCTATGTTGATTTTGTTGTGTGGCTGCGATGATTGGTGGGTGGAACTATCTGGTCGCGCCCATCTGGCGCGACAATGTTGAGTTGAGGGAAAGAGCAAGTTGGGGGGCGCGTCTGCGGA
>USMO01000085.1 GCA_900555785.1 uncultured Eubacteriales bacterium
CTGGGCGGCGCGACCGGGCGGGACGGCTGCGGCGGCGCAACCGGCTCCTCCAAATCGCACACACTCACATCACTGGAGACCTGCGGTGCTGAGGTGCAGAAGGGCAACGCGCCTGAGGAACGCAAGCTGCAGCGTCTGTTCCGCAATCCAACCGCCTGCCGCATGATCAAGCGCTGCAACGACTTCGGCGCGGGCGGCGTGTCGGTTGCCATCGGCGAACTTGCCGACGGGCTGGACATCGATCTGGATCTGGTTCCGAAGAAGTACGCGGGTCTGGACGGCACCGAGCTTGCCATCAGCGAAAGCCAGGAGCGCATGGCAGTAGTCGTTGCGCCCGAAGATGTTCCGGCATTTCTGGCACTTGCCGATTCGGAAAACCTTGCCGCAACGCAGGTTGCATCCGTTACGGCATCTCCCCGTTTGGTCATGCATTGGCGCGGGGACACCATTGTCGACGTCAGCCGCGAATTTCTCAATTCCAACGGTGCCGAAAAGCACATCCACATCGACACCGAGCCGCTGACGGCTGAAAACAAGACCGTGACCGGCTCCTTTGCCGAAAATTACCGCGCGCTGGCAAACGATCTCAATCTCTGCTCCAAGCGCGGGCTTTCGGAGCGGTTCGACTCCACCATCGGTGCCGGGACCGTTCTGATGCCCTTCGGCGGCAAGAATCAGCTGACCCCGATTCAGGCGATGGTGCAGAAAATCTCGGTTGAAGGCGGGCACACCGACGACTGCTCGCTGATGTCCTTCGGTTACAATCCCTTTATCTCGGAAAAAAGCCCCTTCCACGGCGCTTACCTTGCCGTTGCGGAATCGGTCTGCCGCCTGATTGCAACCGGCGCGGATTTCCGGGATGTCTATCTGACCTTCCAGGAGTATTTCAAGCATCCCGGCAAGGATCCCGCACGCTGGAGCCAGCCGCTCTGCGCGCTGCTCGGTGCTTACCGCGCCCAGATGGAGCTGGGCATCGGTGCAATCGGCGGCAAGGATTCGATGAGCGGAACCTTTGAAGGGCTGGATGTCCCGCCCACGCTGGTCTCCTTTGCGGTTACGACCACGAAGACCGACCGCATTGTCTCGCCGGAATTCAAGGCTGCCGGGCACAAGGTGCTGTTCCTGGCGCCGGAGTTCGACGAGCACAACCTGCCCCGCACGGCGTCGCTGCTTGCCCTGTTCGACCGGGTTGCCGGCATGTTGCGGGACGGCGAGGCGGTTGCCTGCTACACGCCCGGCATGGGCGGCATTGCCGAAGCGGTGATGAAGATGTGCTTCGGAAACGGGCTTGGGTTTGCGTTTGACGGCGGCATGAGCCTGTCCGATCTGTTCGGCTACCACTACTGCGGATTCCTGCTGGAAGTGACCGGGGCAGCCGACCCGCGCGAGGTCATCGGCGAAGTGACTGCCGCGCCGGAGATTACCTATCACGGCGAAGCGCTTTCGCTGGCGTCGCTGCTCGGCGTCTATGAGGACCGTTTGGAATCGGTCTTCCCCTGCAACATCCCAAGCCGGCAGAAAAAGCCGGACAATCTGTCCTGGGCGGTCAACAAACAGGTGGCGCCCTCCATCCGCTGTGCCAAGCCGCGCGTGCTGATTCCGGTCTTCCCCGGCACCAACTGCGAATACGACTCCGCGAAAGCGGTTGCGGACGCAGGCGCGGAGCCGGTCATTACCGTGCTGAACAACCGCACGGCAGACGGCATCAGCCGCAGCGTTGAGCGCTTTGCCAAGGAGCTTGCGCAGTCGCAGATCGTCTTTATTCCCGGCGGCTTCTCCGGCGGAGACGAACCGGACGGCAGCGGCAAGTTCATCACTGCGTTCTTCCGCAATCCGGCAATCCGCGCGGGGGTGACCGATCTGCTCGACCGCCGCGACGGTCTGATGTGCGGCATCTGCAACGGCTTCCAGGCACTGATCAAGCTGGGGTTGGTCCCCTTCGGAAAGATCGTTGACACCGATGCCTCCTGCCCGACGCTGACCTACAACACCATCGGCAGGCATCAGTCGCGCATTGTGCGCACGCGCATTGCCTCCAATCTCTCCCCCTGGCTCTCGCTGATGCAGATTGGCGATGTGGTAAATGTCCCGATTTCGCACGGCGAAGGCAGATTCCTTGCAAGCGACGAACTGGTTGCCCGGCTTGCCGCAAACGGTCAGATTGCCACGCAGTACGTCGACTTTGACGGAACCGCAACCTCCGACATTCACTTCAACCCCAACGGCTCGGTCGCTGCCATCGAGGGCATCACCTCCCCGGACGGCAGAGTGTTCGGCAAAATGGGTCACAGCGAACGCGTCGGCTCCGGGCTTTACAAAAACGTCCCCGGAAACTACGACATCCGGATGTTCGAAGCCGCAGTGCGGTATTTTAAAGGATAAGACCAAGACCTTGGGCTTTGCCCAAACCCACTTAGAACCTTCTTGGAAGAAGGTTCTAAGAACTCCAAGAACTTTTACTAAGAAGGATTTGCTTAACCAACATAAAGCCCGGGTCAAAATTGACCCGGGGCTTTATGTTATGGTGCAAGCATACGCAGAATCTCATTCGGGTCCCGTTTTCCATAAAGAATACGAAGAACCAGAATGCTGCGCAGTTTCTGCTGTGGGCGGTAAAAAAGGAGATAATTTCCAATCAGCTTTTTTCGAATTCCGGAATCCGGCAGATATTCCTGCAAAGCCGGTGCGCCGCTTTCCGGAAATTTGCGGATGCTGTCAATCGCCTTCAGCACTTTTTCCATAAAATTGGATGCCGCAATCTTGTTAGAAAGATCATCAGACAGATAGGTGAGAATGGCTCTTAGATCTTCTTCCGCTTTGTGTGTGAACTGATAGGTGAAATCAGATGCCATAGTCTTTTCGAAGGTCCGCAATGACCGTATCGCCGTCCTTTACGCGCCCGGCTTTTTCGTCCTCCAGCGCTTCCAGAACAGCTTTTGCCTCGTAGAGTCTTTGCATGGTCTTTTCGTAATAGTCAATATCCATCACCACCAGCCGACCGTAGCCATTTTTGGTAACGTAAACCGGACCGTTTTCCTCCATACAAAGGCGTTCCACCTCAACGGTGTTTTTCAGATCCCGGATTGGGATAATCTGCATCGGAACCCCTCCTCTCCTGTGTCTTTATTATACACGAAATTCTCCCACATGTCAAGCGGTAAGCATAATTTTTTTACAAACCATTATAAAGCCCCGGGTCAAATTTGACCTAGGGCTTTATGTTGGTTAAACAAATCCTTCTTAGTAAAAGTTCTTGGAGTTCTTAGAAATTGGATTGCCTGCAATCCAATTTTCCCTTCATTCCAAGAAGGTTCTAAGTGGGGTTGGGCAAAGCCCAAGGTCTTAATTTTTTACACCTTTCATCCTGTGCCAGACGCGGGCGGCGCAGGAGCGCGCGAGGTGGTACAGGTAGCGGAGCGGATAGAGGAAATTCCATAGCCGGGCATAGAAGCGGTACCCGCGCGCGTCGGTTTGAATGTGGCGCTTGCCGCGGTAAAAATCCGAAACATACCCCAAAATCCAGGCATCCGGCACGTATTCCTTTGCGTAGGTGTTGTCCCCGCGAATGATGTACTGCCCGTCCCGCACACCGATAATCCGGTGCAGGATGTACTTCCCGTCCGGACGGCGGTAGAGCGGCAGATCGTATTTTTTCAGCCGCTCCGGACCGACCGGCAGAACAATGACCCGGTCGCGGCGGTTCCGCAGCATCGGGCGCATGCTCACGCCAACCGTTGTGCTGACATAAAAGCCCTGCTCCCGCAGCTGCTGCTCGATGTTCCCTGCCGGTGCTTCGGTCTCCGTCATGCGAGAATCCCGCTCTCCCGGAACCGGTTCACCAGATTCTCCACGTCGCGCGTAGCGGTCTCCCGGTCCACCTCGTATTCTGCCAGCAGCGCGTCAACCAGCTCATCAACCGTCCGGTCTGCCTCAGTCATCTTCTTCCACAGAAACGCGCCGGTCTCGTTCAGTCGCACCATGCCGTGAAACGTTTTGCTCGTCTCCCCGACCGCCACGGCAATCCAGGAGCCTCCGACCTTCTGAATGGTAAAATCCTTTTTGATTCGCATACCCGTTCTCCTTTCGGTCATTGACCGGTATATTTCATTGCATTCCAGGCGACCTCTGCCGCCTCATCCGAAATCGTGCAGGACAGCACCCAGAACGGGACCGCCCGCACCAGCGCATCCATCAGGAACAGCTGCCTGTTAACCGACGCCCGCTCGCCGCGCAGGTACAGCTGGTGGACCAACCGCCCGATGGCGTCGTCCTCCTCTGCCCGCCGGATGGAGTTGGTTTCCCCGCGCTCGATAAAGCAGATGGCGCGCAACGGCGCGGAGATGTTCTCGCCCCAATTCTCCTTCCCGTTCCAGGGCGTGCCGAACGCGGTCACCGAACCGTCCGGCTCCACCCGAAAGAGCGGCTTGTCCCCGTTGAGCACCCGCGCGTGCGGGATATTCCGGAGCCAGAGCGCCGTATGGGTGGACTTCCCCACCCCGCTTTTGGCGGTGAAGGCATACGCATTGCCGTCGACCTCAACCACGGACGCATGCATCAGAAAGATGTTGTAATCCGGCAGGGTCTCGCAGATGTGGCGGTAGAGACAGATGCTCTCGCAGTAGGCTGCGGAAAAATCGCCGTTCTGCTGTTCTTCGCGCAGCTCCTCCTCGGTTGCGGACACCGAAAAAGCGTATTCGGTCCCGCCTGTGATGTACCCAGCGCACTGCCGCTCGACAAAGGCATATTTATTTTCCATGCGGATGCGGATTCCGGCAAGGGTGATGATAAACATAGGCTGCTGACGCTCCGTTCTGTTGAAGTTCTGCCGACCCGGCTGCGCCGCAACGGACATTCCCGCGCAGCCGAATCTTCCTGATTTAGTATACCATATTTCAGCCGGTTTGTCAACCGGATTTCGTAAGATGATACAAAAAAAGCCCACTTTCATGGGCTTTCCGTTCTTCTGTTATGCCAGCTGGCGTTCGATATGCCGGGTGATATACTGCTCCATCTCGCCCAGCGGGACGTTCAGCGCCAGTGAAAGCTCGGCATACAGAAACCGCTTGGCATCCTCGGCAAAGCTGCGCTCGGTTTCGGAGATTCGCTGCGTGCGCGACGCTCCTGCCAGCAGCTCGGTCCGGCGGCGCACGGTTTTGATCACCTTGACCCATTCGGTTGGCGCATGGGTGTGCATCGCCTCGGTATACCGCAGCCGCAGCGCCTTTGCGTTCGGCTCCTCAAAGGCTGCCACACCGGGAATCTCGTTGAGCAGCTGCTCTGCTTCGTCCGAGGTCAGCAGACGGCGCAGGAACACCGTTTCGCTGTCGGTTGGAACATACAGCACGCCGCCGTTGTTGCGCATCGGGTGCAAAACATAGTACAGCCTGTCTGCCGGCATGCCCTTCAGCGGGGACAGGCAGATGTCCGCGACGCGGCAGACGCCCTCAGAGGCATAGTAGACATACTCATCAATCACAAACAAAACCTTCATCCCCTTTCCATTTTCCCATCTATACATATTATACCATATTTTTGCCCAAAATGGTAGCCTGATTATAATATTTTTTACGTTTTTTTACGATTTGCACATAAAAATCCCTTTCGCAGCCTCTGCGAAAGGGATTTTGTTGGTTAAATTCGTGAATGCATTATGAATTTTCAGCAAATTCCGATGCATTTGTACCGGGCTCCGCGACGGGTTCTTCCCCGTCTTCGTCATCGTCCGGGCGCGCAATCTGCGCCTCGATCATCATATCCTTGACCTTCATCAGGCGCGTGGTGTTGCCGCGCTCGTTTTCGTCCAGCCGCATGCGGATGGTGCGGATGACCTCCTGATACTGCGGCATCAGGATATATTCCAGCGCATTGACGCGCCGGCGGGTGCGCTCGATTTCCTCTGCCAGCAGCTGTGCGGTCTTCTCCAGTTCTGCCATGCGAAGCAGATCCTCCAGAATTCCGTTCAGCGCCTGGACCGATGCATCCAGCTCGCCGGAGGTGAACGCCATGCCGTAGTTGTAGCTGTCGGTGTTCCCCTCGGCATACACCTGCAGGCGGAAGACCGGCACTTCCACACTCATCACGTTGTGAAAGCCCACGTCCAACGAGCCTTCCTTTTTGGGGCAGATCAGCGCCTCCTCCAGCATCTGCGGCGTGTTGACCGCGCCTGCGACCGTAAAGCCGCCGTAGACCGTTGCAAGCGAGCGTTCCACCTTTTCCCGCAGCGCCTTATCCTCTCTGACGACATCCATGAAGCGGCGCATCAGCTCGTCGCGCTTGTCCTTGAGCAGCTTGTGTCCCCGGCGCGCGGTCTGAAGACGGGTCTGATACCGCTTCATCTCCATTCTGGTCGGGTTGACTTGTACGCCAGCCATATCGCTCCTCCTTTTGCCGTCAGCCTTCGGTCTTTTCCTGCTTGTTCCAGTATTTTTCGAGCAGAGCCGGCTTAATCCGCTTCATTTCGCCCTTGGGCAGAATCGAAAGCAGTTTCCAGCCCAGATCCAGCGTTTGCTCAATCGTCCGGTTCTCATAGAAGCCCTGGTTGATATACTCCGCTTCGAATGCGTCCGCAAATTTTGCATACAGACGGTCGACCGGAGAAAGTGCCGCCTCGCCCAGCACCACCATCAGCTCTCTTGCCTCTTTGCCTCTTGCATAGGCAGAAAAGAGCTGGTTCATTGTGTCGGCGTGGTCCTCACGCGTCTTGCCTGCGCCGATGCCCTTGTCCTTCAGACGGGACAGCGACGGCAGAACGTCAACCGGCGGCAGGCAGCCCTTGCGGTAAAGTTCCCGCGACAGGATGATCTGCCCCTCGGTGATATAACCGGTCAGGTCGGGAATCGGGTGGGTCTTGTCGTCCTCGGGCATCGACAGAATCGGAATCATCGTAATCGAGCCGTCCGAGCCCATCTTCCGTCCCGCTCTTTCGTAGAGCGTTGCCAGGTCGGTGTACAGGTAGCCCGGGTAGCCGCGGCGTCCCGGCACTTCCTTCCGTGCAGCGGAGACCTCACGCAGCGCCTCGGCATAGTTGGTGA
>USMO01000086.1 GCA_900555785.1 uncultured Eubacteriales bacterium
CATGAATCTGACGGCTGACCTGACGATCATGGAGGAAGCGACCGAGTTCCTTGGCAGAGTGAAAAACGGCGGCGTTCTGCCGATGATCACTTCCTGCTCGCCCGGATGGATCAAGTACTGCGAGCACTACTATCCGGAGTTTGTGGACAATCTTTCCACATGTAAGTCTCCTCAGCAGATGTTTGGCGCTGTGGTCAAGACCTACTATGCCGAAAAGATGGGCTGGAAGCCGGAGGATATTTTCTTCGTTTCCGCAATCCCCTGTACGGCAAAGAAGTTTGAGGTCGGCAGAGACGGTCAGTCTGCGGCTGGCGTTCCCGATGTGGACGTTGCCGTTACCACCCGTGAGCTGGGCAGAATGATCAGCAAGGCAGGCATCAACTTCCGTGGGCTTGAGGATGAAAGCTTTGACGATCCGTTTGCATTCGGTTCGGGTGCAGGCGCTATCTTCGGCGCTACCGGCGGCGTAATGGAGGCTGCTCTCCGTACTGCGGCTGAGGTGATCGAGGGCAAGACCCTGGAGTCTGTGGACTTTACCGAGGTTCGTGGCATCGACGGTGTGAAGCTGGCTTCCTATAAGCTGGGCGACATTGAGCTGAACGTTGCGGTGGCTTCCGGTACGGCAAACGCCAAGAAAGTGCTGGACGCTGTCAAGTCCGGTGAACTGAACGTACAGTTTATCGAGATCATGGCTTGTCCCGGCGGTTGCGTCAACGGCGGCGGTCAGCCGATTCAGCCGGCAAAGGTGCGGATGAATACCGACCTGCGCGCGGTGCGTGCGGCGGTGCTGTACCGGGACGATGCAGAGGAGACCTTGCGCAAGTCGCAGGATAACCTGGCGGTCCAGGTCCTCTACAAGGAATTTTTCGGCGAGCCCAACAGCCACAAGGCGCACGAAATTTTGCACACTTCCTATATCAAACGCGGTCTGTAAGGACCGTCAGAGGCAGGCTCCCCGGAGTCTGCCTTTTCTGAAATGCTGCAATATAGACAAGATTTGCGCTTCGAATTTGTTCAATCCGACAAAAATAGAAAACCGAGAAAAAAAGATTGAAAAATCGCCGAAAATGTGATATAATTAGATTGTATCATTAGATGTAGCCGGATGGTGTATCATCCGCAAACCTCTAATATGTATAAAAGATTTGGAGGGCTTTTATCATGGCTGAAGTAGTTACGATGTTCAGAAACAAGATGAACGGTTACAACAAAGAGGAAGTCAACCTCTATGTGAAGGACCGTGAGGAGAAGCTGCAGGAGAAGGACGCAACCATTACATCGCTCAACGAGCAGGTTGCCGAGCTGCAGAAGCAGCTGGCTGAGGCTCAGGAGGCTGCAAAGCTGGCGGCTGAGGCTCCGGCTCCCGTTCCGGCTGTCGAATCCGACCCGATCCTGGATGCGGAAATCGCTGAGAAGGCAGAGAAGTTCGACCTGCTGATGAAGCGCTGGGGCGATGAGGAGATGGGTCCGGCAATCGCAAAGAAGAAGGTCATTCTGGAAGAGGCTGAAAGAGCTGCCGATGTCTTCTACGAAAAGTCTGCCGAGAAGGTTGCGGCTTGCCTGGATGCCGACTTTGCAAAGCTGGCTGAGGCGCTGCGCGCTGACCTCGATGCGTACCTCTACAGCAAGTCGCTGGCTGGTCGCGTCAAGACCTGCGTAGACTACTCCAAGCGCATTTCCGCAAAGATTGCTGCCGGTCTGCACGCGCTGTTCGAGCTGCCGGGCAAGGTTTACAAGGCAACCAGCGAGAGAGTGAGCGAGGCAACCGACCGCGCAAAGGCGATGGCTGCTACATACAAGGCACATAAGGCGGCTTCGAGAGCGCAGTAATCTGCTGGAGAAGCAAATCTGATTGGTAGAAAGTGATGGGACCCGGATGAATATCGGAGAAAAGATTCGGTCGCTGCGCGTTGCAAAGCTGATGACGCAGTCGGAGCTTGCCGGTAATCAGATCACCCGGAACATGCTGAGCTGCATTGAAACCGGCTCCGCACAGCCCTCGCTTTCTACCATTGTTTATATTGCCGGGCGGCTGAATGTGCCGGTCGGGTTTCTGCTTGCGGAGGAAGGGGACGAGATTGTCTATCAGAAGATGAACAGTCTCGCCAACATCAAGCGCGCGTTCAAGGCGGGGGACTGGACCGGCTGCCGCGCGCTGTGCAAGTCTTCCTGTCCGGAGCCGGACGATGAGATTCGGCTGCTGCTTGCAAACTGCGACCTGGAGATTGCCTGCGATGCGTTCCGGCACGGGAAATTGCGTCTGTCCTGCCGCTTTTTCGACGAAGCGCTTCGATATGCGGACGAATGCCTGTATCCGCTCCCGCAGGTTGCGGCGCGGGCGGCGGTCTATTTTGGGTACATGGAGCGTCGGATTTCTCCGCTGCTGACATCCGATGTTCTGGATGACAGTCGGTCGGTTCTGCTGATTTCGGACCTGCCGTTTGCGCGGTATGCGCGGGCGCTCGATGCGCTGGAGGCGGGGGACTCCGGACCGGCAGAGCAGTTTTCCGCGCCGGATGCGGAGCGGTTTTATGCTCTGCATTTACACGCGCGCTGCGAGATGGCGAACGGAAACTACCGCGATGCGCGGTCCGAGCTTTTGCGGCTTCTGAACGGCGAGGACCCTCTGAACGAGGTTGGGCTGTACGCGGTACTCTGCGACCTGGAAATCTGCTGCCGCGAAATCGAGGATTTCAAGGGCGCTTACCGCTACACGAATGAAAAGGTACAGCTGTTGGAACAACTTCTGAAAGAAAACTGATACATCACGGACAGGCGCTGTTTTGTTTCTGTCCGTTGTTTTTACAACAGACAGAATTTGCAAATTATGGTATGCTGATAATCGGTCGGTTGAGTAGACCGGAGAGTTGCTATAGTGAAGACAGAAAAGGAGATAATCAAGATGAAAAATGTGATTTCGTGGTTGTTTTTGATGTATTTTGCGGTGCTTGGAACGGAGCGGATAAAGAGTCTGTTTCCTGTGGGCGCAGGCGGCTTTTTCGCCACGCCGTTCGACGGATACGTCAATCTGATGACGGTTCTTTCCCTGACGGCAACTCTGGTTTTGCTGATCGGGTTCAACGGCGGCTTCTGGCGATCCCTGTTCGGAGGCGCTGCACCGGATTACCGGGTGCTTGTGATAACAGCGGGGGTTCTGCTCCTTTCGGGGATGGTTCACACTGAGCATACGGTTGCGCCGCTTCAGTTCGTTGCCTATGGGGCTTTGATCCTTGCCATGATTCTGCAAACCGTCCTTCAGGTAAAGGCGGACGGTCATGCGGCGTCCTATTGGCTCTCACTTTGCTACCTTGTAGCGTTTTCCATGGCAATTCCGGTTGTTTACCGGGCGACCATTTCGCATTCAGGATTGTTCCATGGGTTGGAAGCAGTTACTGCCGTTGCGTTGGTTATTTGTTTCACGTTTCTGACCGTGCGCGTGTTTGAAGGGAACGGGCAGAATCTGTTTCTTATCGTGCCGTTTGCGATCATGTTTGTGATGGACGTTGTACTGATTGCGATGCGTTGGCAGGAAACGGTCAATTGGTTTGTTCTGGTTGCGGGCGGACTGGCAACGATCCTGTTTCTGATCGGCAGAATTCTGCTCCCGAGATTGTCATAAGCATAATAAAAGTGCGGGAACGAATGAAAGTTCCTGCACTTTTAAAAGAAATTTTACGTTCTACTAATCCGGTTGCCCTGTGTGGTGAAGTTCTTGGAGTTCTTAGAACCTTCTCCGAAAGAAGGTTCTAAGCGGGGTTTGGGGCGGCGCCCCAAGGTCTTCGTTCTCTTACACCTTGCTTGGTTCTGTCATGGCGAAGGGGTCGAGGAGGCTGTCGAGCAGCTTGTCGTCGAGGAGCTTTTGCTCGCGAACCAGATCCTTGATGCGGCGGTTTTCGCGGAGCGCCTGCTTGGCGAGCTCGGCAGATTTTTTGTATCCCAGATAGGGGCAAAGCGCGGTGACCGTGCCGACGCTTTCATAAAGGAGCGCCTCGCAATGCTCGCGGTTCGATTCGATTCCGACAATGCAGTTTTCGGTCAGCGTTTTGACCGCATTTTTCATGCAGATGAAGGATTCAAACAGTTTGTAGAAAATGACAGGCTCAAACGCGTTCAGCTCCAGCTGCCCGGCTTCGGCGGCGAGCGTGATGGTCGTGTCGTTGCCGATGACAGCAAACGCCACCTGCGTTACCACCTCGGGAATGACCGGATTGACCTTGCCCGGCATGATGGAGGAGCCGTTCTGCTTGGCGGGGAGCACGATCTCTTCAAACCCGGTCTTCGGACCGCTGGAGAGCAGCCGCAGATCGTTGCACATCTTCGAGAGCGCGACCGCCATCGACTTCAGCGCGCCGGAAACATACACGAACCCGTCCAGATTCTGCGTGGCATCAATCAGGTTGGGCGCCTGGTGCAACTCGTAACCGGTAATCTGCGAGAGCGCCGGTACCACACCCAGCAGATACGTGCGGCGCACATTGATTGCCGTTCCGATTGCGGTTCCGCCCAGGTTGACTGCATGCATTTCGTTGACCGCACCGCGCAACAGCTTGGCGCAGCGTTTCATGCCGGACGAATAAGCGGCAAATTCCTGCCCCAAACGGATCGGAACCGCGTCCTCCAGCTGCGTGCGTCCCATCTTGATGACATCGTTGAACTGCACCGCCTTCCGGTCCAGCGCTGCAGTCAGCGCGTCCACATTGCGGAACAGCTCTTCCGCAAGCCCGATGACCGTCAGCCTGCCGGCAGTCGGGATGACGTCGTTGGTCGACTGCGAGCAGTTGACGTGATCGTTCGGGTGGCAGAGATACTCGCCTTTTTTGCCGCCCAGCAGCTCGGTTGCGCGGTTGGCAATGACCTCATTGACGTTCATGTTTACCGTGGTTCCCGCGCCGCCCTGAATCGAATCGGTGACGAACCAAGCATCCAGCTTTCCATCCAGCGCTTCATCGCAGGCGGTGGTGATTGCGTTGCACATCCGGTCGTCAAGCAGCCCCGCCGCGCGGTTGGTCAGCGCAGCAGCCTTTTTGATGCGGACGATGTTGCTGTAAAATCGCCGGTCCATCGGGATGCCGGTGATGTGGAAATTCTGCAGCCCGCGCAGCGTCTGCACGCCGTAGTAGGCGTTTGCGGGGACCTCCAGGGTGCCGATGGAATCACTTTCCGGTCTTGTTTTTGTCATATTGTTTTACTCCGTTACCTCACTTCGGGGCGGGGCACTCCAAGGTGTCCCGTCCCGAAAATTGTTCCGATTGTTTTGTTTGTTTATCTGACCCCGAACAGCAGCTTTTCATAGGTCGGAAAAGGCCAATACTTCTCTGCAGTCAGCGTTTCCGCTTCGTCGCAGACCACCCGCAGTTCTGCCATTCTCTGCAGAATCACGTCGCGGATCATGAATGCAGCTTCGGTGACATCGGTGATGGTCTTGTAACGGATGGCTTCGGTCTCCAGCGCGGTAATAGCGCTGTCAATCTCGTCTGCCAGTTCCGAGAGTTTGGCAATCAGGTTCTTTTCGTATCTGCCGGAGAGCCCCGGGACCGCTGCGGTCTTGGAGATCAGCGTTTCGGCGAGATCGTGCGCGTAGGCTTCCACCGCCGGCAGAATCTCCTTACGCGCCATGTCAATCATCGTCAGCGCCTCAATGTTGACCGACTTGCAGTAGTTCTCCAGTGTGATCTCGTAGCGCGATTCCAGCTCGGTGCGCGAGAAGACCTTGTGGGAGGTCAGCATTTCGACGTTCTTCGGGTCCAGCAGACGCGGCAGGGCATCCGGCGTGGTGCGCAGGTTGTGCAGCCCGCGGACCTCGGTTGCCTCCTTAATCCAGGCGTCATCGTAGCCGTTGCCATTGAAGATGATGCGCTTGTGCGCCTTGACAGTCTCTTTAATCAGATCGTGCAGCTCGGTCTCAAAGTGCTTTGTCTTTTCCAGCCGGTCGGCATACTGCCGCAGCGACTCGGCAACGGCAGAGTTGAGCATGATGTTTGCGCAGGCGATGCTGTTGGAGGAGCCGAGCATGCGGAACTCGAACTTGTTGCCGGTGAAGGCAAAGGGCGAGGTCCGGTTGCGGTCGGTTGTGTCGCGGGTGAAGCGCGGCAGAACGTGTACGCCCAGCTTCATCACGGTCTTTTCGGCTGCGTTGTAGGGCTTGTCGCTCTCTATTGCGTCCAGCACGGCGGTCAGCTCTTCGCCAAGGAACATCGACACCACAGCGGGCGGTGCTTCGTTTGCGCCCAGACGGTGATCGTTTCCGGCGGTTGCGACCGAAAGACGCAGCAGGTCCTGATAATCGTCGACCGCCTGAATAACCGCGCAGAGGAAGAGCAGGAACTGCGCGTTTTCATAGGGGGTCTCGCCGGGGGTCAGCAGGTTGACACCGGTGTCGGTTGCCATGGACCAGTTATTGTGCTTGCCGCTGCCGTTAACGCCGGCAAACGGCTTTTCATGCAGCAGGCAGACCAGACCGTGCCGCAGCGCGACCTTCTGCATAATCTCCATGGTCAGCTGATTGTGGTCGGTTGCAATGTTGGTGGTGCTGTAGATCGGTGCCAGTTCGTGCTGTGCGGGGGCAACCTCATTGTGCTCGGTCTTTGCCAGGACGCCCAGTTTCCAAAGTTCCTCGTTCAGGTCCGCCATGTAAGCAGCCACGCGGGGCTTAATCACGCCGAAGTAATGGTCGTCCATCTCCTGACCCTTCGGGGGCTTGGCACCGAACAGGGTACGGCCGGTGAACATCAGGTCCTTGCGCTTTTCGTACATATCCTTATCGACCAGGAAGTATTCCTGCTCGGGACCGACCGAGGTGCGCACGCACTTGACCTCGGTGTTGCCGAACAGGCGCAGGATGCGCATTGCCTGCCGGTTGAGCGCTTCCATCGAGCGGAGCAGGGGGGTCTTTTTGTCCAGCGCCTCGCCGCCGTAGGAGCAGAACGCCGTGGGGATGCACAGGGTGTTGCCCTTAATGAAGGCATAGGAGGTCGGGTCCCATGCTGTATAGCCGCGAGCTTCAAAGGTTGCACGCA
>USMO01000087.1 GCA_900555785.1 uncultured Eubacteriales bacterium
TGCTCCGCAACCAGTCACCCCTAAGAACCCCAAAGAACTTTGCGCAACGGGATTTTCTGATCGAATCTTTAGAAGTGCGAGCAGCGGGTTTGCAGAAAAGGTAGCAACAACTGCAGGGTTCGGGCTGTTCCGGAGCGCTGAGCATACAGACAAGAGTCTGTATGTCCGCAGTTGTCCTTCAATATGTTCTCCACCCTGCCATCAGGAATTACACGCGGGCACTTCCGGAATCTCCCGCCCCAGCACACGCAGAAGCGGAACCGGATCATTTGCCGTAATCAGCGATGCGCCGCGCTCCAGGCACATGCGCACATCCTCCTCGGTGTCTGCGCAGTACATGTGCATCGGCAGCCCCTTGGCTTGGTAGAACGGAAAAATCTCGCTTCGCACAAAGCGCAGATCCAGCCCCAGTTCGTCATAAAAGCGGTAGGAATCCGGCTCAAATTCCTTCATCTGGAAATCCGGATACCCCATCGTGCGCCCGCCGTAGGTCTCCTTGATATACCGGATGATGCGGGCATTGAAGCAGTAAAACCAGCAATCCGCAAAGAAGCCGTACTGCTTCAGGAGCGCAACGGTCCTGTCGACCGCCTCCTCGCGGAAATCCTTGATTTCAACACCCAGCCGCAGCGTCGGGCGCAGCGTGCGGACCAGCACCAGCACCTCCTCCAGCATCGGAATCCGCTCCCCTGCAAACTGCGCGCCCTTGTGGCTGCCGGCATCCAGCGTTTTCAGCTCGGCAAGCGTCTGCTCGGTAATCAGACCGTCATGCCCGGTGATGCGCAGCGTGTTTGCATCGTGCATGATGACCGGCACACCGTCGCGCGACAGCCAAACGTCAAATTCGATTGCATCCACGCCCAGCTCAATCGCCGCGCGGTAAGAGATTAACGTGTTTTCCGGATAAGCCGACCGCCACCCGCGGTGCCCTTCCACAATAACCTGTTTTGCCATGCTTTTTCCCTCCTGATACCAAAAAACGGCATCCTTCCTGTTTATTATAGCAGAAAGGATGCCGTTTGTCAAGATGCCCACGCGCCGACTGCCCGAAAAATACATCTCAACTTTTAAAAATATGCTCTCCCTCCAAAAATCCCCTCTTAGGTAAAGTTCTTGAAGGTTCTAAGGGAACTTCTTCCAAGAAGTTTCCTTAGTGGGTTTGGGCAATGCCCAAGGTCTTCGCGTCCTTTCCATACCGGAAATACTGATACAGGTTGCAGGGAATCATGCCGTTGTAGAGCTTGCGAACCTTGTCGGCTTTGTGCCCATATAGCTTTTCGAACTGCGGGTTGGAGGTAATGATGTAAATGTGCCACGGCGCGAACGCCCATAAATGGCGCCCCATTTCGCGGTAAAGCGCCGCCGCAGTCTCCGGGGTCATCAGCCGCTCGCCGTAGGGCGGATTGCAGACAACCGTCCCCCGCCGGTCGGGCTTCTCAATCTTCCGCACATCGGCAGACCAGATCCGCATATGGTCCTCCACGCCGGCACGCAGTGCGTTTTCATAGGTCACGTCCAGAATCTCTTCGTCAATGTCCGATGCCCAGACCTCGTAATCGGCATCCTGCAGAATCGCCGCCTCGGCGCGTTCCCGCTCCTCTGCCCAGACCGCCTGCGCAATCTGCGGAAAGCTCTCTGCCGCAAAACTGCGCCCAAGTCCCGGAGCAGTGTCGGTCATCAGAAGCGCCGCCTCAATGGGAATGGTGCCGCTGCCGCACATCGGGTCCCAGAACAGCACATCGGGACGCGGACGCGCCGTCAGCGCCATTGCCGCCGCCAGCGTCTCCCGCAGGGGTGCCTCACCGGCATCCGGGCGGTAACCGCGCTTGTGCAGCGCCGTCCCGGTCGTGTCAATCATCAGATGCGCCACATCCTTGAAAATGAAAAATTCAATCTGATATTTGGTCCCGACCTCGGCAAACCATTTCTGCCCGTAAGCACCCGACAGCCGGTCCACAACCGCCTTTTTCACAATGCTCTGGCAGTCCGGCAGCGAGTGCAGCCGGCTTTTGATGGCATGGCCCTTGACCGGAAAGGTATCGTTCCGACCGATCCAATCCTCCCACGGGAGCGCCTTGGTCCCCTCAAACAGTGCGTCAAAGCTCTCTGCCGGAAAGCTGCCCAGCGACAGGAACACCCGCTCTGCGCAGCGCAGCGAAAGGTTCGCCCGCACCAGCGCGTGCGCGTCCCCTTCAAAAAAGACGCGCCCGTCCATCGTTCCGGTGCGCCGCACGCCAATCGCGTCCAGCTCCTCGCCCAGCAGCTTTTCCAGCCCGAACAGGCAGGTGGCAACATACTGATACTTCATCTGATCCTCCCAAAATTAAATGGTTCGGCTTCGATTTCTGCAAAATCAAGCGTTTTGTCGGTCGATTTCCGCACGGATGCGGTGTGAGATGCATACCCTTTCTATGATCTTCCTTACAGAAAGCAGGGGTTACAATGAAAAAGAAAAAAGTCGGCATCATCGGCGCAACCGGCATGGTCGGTCAGCGCCTGCTCACGCTTTTGGACGGACACCCCTATTTTGAGGTGACCGCGCTTGCCGCCTCCGCGCGCTCGGCAGGGCAGCCATACGAGGCAGCTGTTGCGGGACGCTGGAAACTGTCAGCTCCGATTCCCGCTGCCTATCGCGCCATGCCCGTGACGGATGCAGCCGACATTCCCACCTTGCGGGAGAGGTGCGACTTCGTTTTCTGCGCGGTCAACATGGGCAAGGGCGAGACAAAGGCGCTGGAAGAAGACTACGCACGCGCGGAAATTCCGGTGGTCTCCAACAATTCTGCCAACCGCTGGACACCGGACGTCCCGATGGTGATTCCCGAAATCAACGCCGCGCACCTTGCGGTCATCGACACACAGCGCAAGCGCCTTGGCACCCGGCGCGGTTTCATTGCGGTCAAGCCGAACTGCTCGATTCAATCCTACGTTCCCGCGCTGACGCCGCTGCTGCCTTGGGGCATTGAGCAGGTGGTGGCAACGACCTACCAGGCAATTTCCGGTGCCGGAAAGACCTTCCGCGAGTGGCGCGAAATGGTCGACAATGTAATCCCCTACATCAGCGGCGAAGAGGAAAAAAGCGAGCAGGAGCCGCTGAAAATCTGGGGGCATGTGGAGAATGGGCAGATTGTCAAGGCTGCGGCGCCGCTGATTACCACGCAATGCATCCGGGTTCCGGTCTCGGACGGGCACACGGCTGCGGTGTTTGTGAAGTTCCGGCAAAAGCCGACCCGCCGGGAGATTCTGGACGCCTGGTCTGGCTTCTCCGGCAAGCCACAGCAGCTAAAGCTCCCGCACGCCCCTGCGCAGTTTTTGACCTACTTCGGGGACGACGACCGCCCGCAGGCGCGTCTGGACCGCGACTTGGAGGGCGGCATGGGCATCTCGATTGGCAGGCTCCGCGAGGACGCGATCTTTGATTACAAATTCGTCGGTCTCTCCCACAACACGCTGCGCGGCGCCGCCGGCGGCGCCCTCCTCATCGCCGAACTGCTCTACCGGGAAGGGTATCTCGGGGGGTAAAGACCTTGGGGCGCTGCCCCAACCCCCGCTTAGAACCTTCTTTCGGAGAAGGTTCTAAGAACTCCAAGAACTTCACCGCAAAGGGCAACCGGATAGTAGGATGTAAGGAGTTTTTACGTGCTGCTAATCCGGTTGCCCTTTGCGGTGAAGTTTCGGGCTCTTCGAGCCCGCTCGGAAGGAGGCTCCTAACGGGATTGGGGTAGTACCTCGGGGTCCCCCGCCCTTGCTTCGCTCGGCAGAGGGTGTTTTGGAAACTGGTGGATAATGTGGGTGTTGGCGCTGCGCACAGGGATTGTTGTAGGGAACGACCCATGTGTCGTTCCGCTTTTTCTATCTCAGACGGATGTGAATTGTACATCTCACGCTCCGAATACCCCACCGTGTCATCTCAGAGCAAGGCACCTACGGTGCCCAGTCGACCCCCGTCGGGGCGCCGGCAGGCAGGATCTCCGATGGTCAGAAGCAGGTCGGCCAATCCTTATTCAAGCCAGGCAAAAAGTATCCCACCTTTTTTTCGGAAACCCCTTGCAATCGGGCGAAAAATGTGATATAATGGGAACAATAAAATATATCTTATCAAGAGTAGCGTAGTGACAGGCACGATGATGCTACAGCAACCTGCGGAATGTAAGGTGCTAATTCCTGTTAGATGAGAGCCGGAATGCTCCGTCGCGGCGGGGCTTTTTTCTTGTCAAACGAAAGATATGTTTTAGAAAATATCTTTTAGGAAGGGCTATTTCCAATGAACAGAAAACTTTTTACCAGTGAATCGGTGACCGAGGGACATCCCGACAAGATCAGCGACAAAATCAGCGATGCAATCCTGGACGAGATGCTCCGTCAGGACCCCATGTCGCGCGTTGCGTGCGAGACATTCTGCACAACGGGGCTTGTCTGCGTGATGGGGGAGGTTACCACCAAGGCGCAGGTCGACATTCAGTCCGTCGTGCGCGAAACGGTCAGGTCCATCGGCTACGACCGCGCCAAATACGGGTTTGACTGCGACAGCTGCGCGGTCATTACCTCGCTGCACGCGCAGTCGCCGGACATTGCTATGGGGGTGGACAAGTCTTTGGAGGCGAAGAACGGCACCGACACTGACGGGCTGGACACCGGCGCGGGTGACCAGGGGCTGATGTTCGGTTACGCCTGCAACGAGACGCCCGAGCTGATGCCGCTGCCGATCTCGCTGGCGCACCGGCTTGCAAAGCGCCTGACCGAGGTTCGCAAGAACGGCACGCTTGCTTACCTGCGTCCGGACGGCAAAACGCAGGTGACGATTGAATATGAGGATGACAAGCCCGTGCGCGTGGATACCGTGGTCATCTCGTCCCAGCACAGCGATGATGTGACGCTGGAGCAGATTCGCGCCGACCTCATCCGCGAGGTCATTCAGCCGGTTGTTCCTGCGGGCATGATGGACGAAAACACGAAGATTTACGTCAACCCGACCGGGCGCTTTGTTGTTGGCGGTCCTGCCGGTGACACCGGTCTGACCGGGCGCAAGATTATTGTTGACACCTACGGCGGCTATGCGCGCCATGGCGGCGGGGCGTTCTCGGGCAAGGACCCGACCAAGGTCGACCGCAGCGCGTCCTATGCGGCACGTTACATCGCAAAGAATGTGGTCAAGGCAGGGCTTGCCGACCGCTGCGAGGTGCAGGTGGCGTATGCCATCGGTGTTGCAAAGCCGGTTTCGGTAATGGTGGATACCTTCGGAACCAACAAGGTGCCCGAGGAGAAGATCGAGCAGGCAATCCTGGAAACGGTCGACCTGCGCCCGGCTGCGATTATCAAGCGCTTTGATTTGCGCCGCCCGATCTACTGTCAGGTTGCGGCTTACGGTCACATGGGCAGAGAGGACCTGATGGTCCCGTGGGAGGCATGCGACCTCGCTCCCGTGCTGGCTGAGAAGGTCGGGAGATGAAGACCTTGAGGCTCTGCCTCAAACTCCGCTTAAAATCTTCTTAAAAGAAGGTTTTAAGAATTCGAAGAATTTTCCTGAGAAGGGCGTCCCCCAACTTCGGATGCGGTTCGGTTTTCCGAAACCGATAAAAGGGGGACGCCCTTCTCAGGAAAGTTCTTTGGATTCCTAAACCTTTCTTTCAAGAAAGGTTTAGGCAGGGTTTGGGGCGGCGCCCCAAGGTCTTATTCTCATCTCAACCGGGAGGAAAACGTATGGCACAGACGAATACCGATGATGCAGGAATTTTGCGGCTGACGGGGAGCATCGAGCACGTCATATACGCGAACGAAGAAAACGGATATGCCATATGCGACCTTGGTACGGAGGCCGGAGACCTGATCACGCTGACGGGGACCATGCCGTACATCGGGGAGGGAGACAGCGTAACCGTTTACGGGAAGTGGATCCACAATCCGAAATACGGCAGACAGTTCCGCGTGGAATCCTGCGAACGGCAGCTGCCGGCAGACGCGGCATCCATGCTGCGCTACCTTGCGTCCGGCGCGGTAAAGGGCATTGGTCCCAAGACCGCACAGCGCATTGTGGAGGCGTTCGGAGACGATACCTTTGACGTCATCGAGAATCACCCCGCATGGCTGGCGTCCATTCCCGGCATCTCGCAGAAGAAAGCGCAGGCAATCGGCGAGGATTTTGCCGAAAAGGCGGGCATCCGGAGCGCGATGATGTTCTTCCGCGACTACTTCGGCGCGGCGGCAACCGTCCGCATCTATAAGCGGTTCGGCGGCAACGCCGTGGAAATGGCAAAGCGGAACCCTTACGTCCTTTGCGATGAAATCGAGGGCATCGGATTTGAGCGGGCCGATCGCATGGCGCAAAGCCTGGGTCTGGCGGCAGACTCCGAGGACCGCATCTGCAGCGGTATCTGCTATCTGCTGGCATCCAACGCGCAGGCGAACGGGCATGTCTGCCTGCCGCGCGAGAAGACAGAGGCGGGGGCAGCCAAGCTGCTGGGCGTGGACGCAACCGCCGTGTGCGCGGCGGTCAACGCCCTCTTGAAGCAGAACCGAATCACCGCAGAGCATTTCGGCGGCGTGGAGTACCTTTACGACCGCAAGCAATGCGAAACCGAAAAGCTGATTGCGACCAAACTACTGCTCCTCGATCGCGTCTGCCCGGCAATGGAGACCTCCAACATTGGGGCGTTTATCGAGCGCGAGGAGGCAGAAACCGGCGTGCGCTACGCCGAACTGCAGCGGAAAGCGATTGCGGACGCGCTGGAGAACGGCGTCATGCTGCTCACGGGCGGTCCCGGAACCGGTAAGACAACGGTCGTGCGCGCGCTGCTGCACATCTTTTCCAGCATGGGGCTGAAGATTGCCCTTGCGGCACCGACCGGTCGCGCGGCAAAGCGGCTGTCGGAATCCACCGCCTGCGAGGCGCGCACGCTGCACCGGCTGCTGGAATACGGCGGCGAGGAG
>USMO01000088.1 GCA_900555785.1 uncultured Eubacteriales bacterium
ATGCGAAGCCCGCCCGCCTTCAGGCAGCTCCGCATCACCGCCTGCACCTCTGCCGCCTGCCCGGCGCTACCGAGGTAGCCGGTGTAGATTGCGTCAAACGTGATGCCCTCTTCCTCCCAGGCGCGGCGCACCCCGGGCATTTCGCCGGTCAGGTCGAGCCGGGTGAAATGCCGGAACGCTGTGTGCGTGGAGAGCAGCGCCGTTGGAAGCACGCAGGTCTCCAGACCGCAGGCAGAAAGAATCGGCAGTGCAACGGTCAGCGAACATTGCCCAACGCAGGAAATGTCCTGGACCGTCAGGATGCGTTTCTCCTGCATCCTCAGTCGGCAAACAGCGGCGTCGACAGGTAGCGGTCACCGGTATCCGGCATCAGCGCCACAATCGTTTTGCCCCCGTTTTCGGGTCTCTTTGCCAGTTCAATCGCAGCCCAGAGCGCCGCACCCGAGGAAATGCCGACCAGCACACCCTCGCGCTTGCCCATCAGCTTGCCGGTTGCAAATGCGTCCTCGTTCGTAACCGGGATAATCTCGTCATAGATCTTGGTATCCAGCACATCCGGCACAAAGCCCGCGCCGATGCCCTGGATTTTGTGCGGTCCCGCAACGCCGGTCGACAGCACCGCCGAGGTTGCCGGCTCGACCGCAACAACCTTCACGCCGGGCTTCTTCTCCTTGAGGTATCTGCCGACGCCCGTAATCGTCCCGCCTGTCCCGACACCGGCAACGAAAATATCCACGTTTCCGTCGGTATCCGCAAAAATCTCGGGACCGGTTGTCTCATAGTGTGCCTGCGGGTTGGAGGGATTGACGAACTGCCCGGGAATGAACGCATTCGGAATCTCCTTTGCCAACTCTGCCGCCTTGGCGATGGCACCCTTCATGCCCTTTGCGCCCTCTGTCAGCACCAACTCCGCGCCGTAAGCCTTCATCAGCTGTCTGCGCTCGACCGACATCGTTTCGGGCATCACGATGATGATGCGGTAGCCTCTTGCCGCCGCAACCGAGCACAACCCGATGCCGGTGTTGCCGGAAGTCGGCTCGATGATGACCGAATCCTTTGTCAGCTTTCCGGCTTTCTCCGCATCATCGATCATTTTCTTTGCAATCCGGTCCTTGACCGATCCTGCGGGATTGAAATATTCCAACTTTGCAAGCAGCTTTGCTTTCAGACCAAACTGCGCTTCGATATGCGTCAGCTCCAACAGCGGGGTTTTTCCGATCAGCTGATCGGCAGAAGTATAGATGTTTGACATCCCGATTTCTCCTTTGCCTATTGGGTCAGTAGGTTTTTACGTCTATATGATACCACACTTTACCTACCTTGTCAATAGGTAATCACCGGATTCTGGTTATTTTCAGCAAAAAGAGACACGCAGCGACTCGCCGCGCGTCCCCTTTTATGCAGATTGCCGGTCTCAATTGACCCCTAACGCCTTCCGCATGGCAACCAGCGCATAGGAGGCAAAGCCGTGGTCGCGGCTGCCGTGACGCTCGCGGTACTCCCACAGCGTCCCGGTCTCCTCTGCCATGCCGCCGAAGAAAGTGGTCAGGCTCTCCAACACCTTTTCGTTCTCGCCCATTTTCAGCAGCGCCTCCAGCCGCAGGTATGCGCCGATAAAGGCGTTGACCGGGGCAATCTCCTCCAGCAACCCGGTCCGGTCGGCGCGGAAGGTGTGCAGCACCAGCTGCCGCAGCCCGGCGTATTCCTGTGCGTGCATGTCGATACCGCCAAACAGGATAGCGTAATATTGCCCTGCCTCGGAGCAATCCCCGCAGCGCGTCAGTTTTCCGTTCTCCCGAACAGCGTGGTCGAGGAAGACCCTGCCGTCAAACGACTGCCGCACCGCCTCACGCGCCACCCGTTCTGCCTTCTCGCCTGCTGCGCGGTCACCGTACAGGCGCCCGGCGCAGCGCAGCACCTCGGCATAGAGGAAGTTGGTCGGATAGTTGACATCCTGCGTCCAGGCGTTCGCGCGGCTCCATTCGACAAAGTTCCAGGACGGAAGTTTTTCCAGCAGCCCGTCCGCATTCTCGTAGCGGCTGTAGAAATCCAGCAGCCCGTAAACCGTTTTCCGGAATTTTTCGCCGTCGGTATCATGCCCGCGGTGATTGATATAATCTTCGACCTCAAGAATATACCACATCGTCCATTGCGGGATGAATTTGCCGTCGTCCTGCACCTCGGAGGGATAGCACATCGGCAGCACGCCCTCCGGATATTCGCCGGTGTTCTCAAACAGCCGGAAATTCTCCAAAAATGCATCCTCGACCGCCGTTTTGCCGGTCAGGCAGTATTCGGTCTTGGCGCTGAAATAGGAATCGCAGAGCCAGCCTGCGCGCTCGCGTGAGGGGCAGTCGCTGTACAGGTCCACTGCGTTATGCGCAAAGGTGCGGATGGCGCCGGAATAAATATCGCGCAGGCAGGGGTCGGTCACCGCGTCGGGGACCCGGATGCCGTCAACGTTCCCCGCAAAGCCCTTTGCGCCGAAGCCGTCGAGCCAAAGGTCGCCCCGCTTGACAAAGACCGCTGCATACCGGAAGGTATACGGCTCGAAGGACAGGAAGTCAAAGCGCCCGCCCAGCGTCAGGTCGATGACGTTATGCACATGCATATCGGTAAACGCAAACCGGTCCGGCAGCGCGTCCTCGGAGAACGCCAGCACGACCTCAGTCCCCTCCTCTGCGGTTCCGAACAGCCGCAGGAAGCCGGTTTGAATCTGCCGGAAGTCGAACAGTGCGTAATGCCCGACCGGAACGCCGATCGGGAGTGCCGTCAACCCGCCCTCCGGAATCTGCTGCTGTGCCTGAACCCATTCGTAGGAATGCTTTTCAACCGCGTCTGCCGGATACCGCCCCCAGCGCTCGGACGGCTGGAAGGAGTAGAAATCCCGGTGGATCTGCGCGGTCGGGTCGGTGACAAAGCGTCCGGTTGCTGCCGCGCAGGACAGCGCCAGGTCGGCATAAGCCGGGTAAGGTGCCGTGCGGTCAATCACCTTCGGCGGGTTCTCCATCACCGCTGTTTTGACCGAGCGTCCGAACAGCGATTCCCGCAGGTCCCATTCCTCAACGAAGTGGCGCTGCACCGAATAGCGCGCGGTCTTGGCGTTCTTGGCATCGGAGAGATAACAGTCAAAATCTGCCCCGGTTGCCGCCAGGACCTTACCGTTCCGCACGACCTCAGCCCAGAGGAACATCGGCTGCCGGACCGTGGAAAGCGAGCAGCACCGGTAGCCTGCAACCGAAATGATGATCTGGTTGCCGCATTTTCTGCCCAGCCCGTCCAGCGGAATGCAATCCATGCGCGCGTAGCCCTTTGCGGTCCGCGCCGGACCGAACGCCACAAAGTGCCCGTTCACCGATGCCCGGTAAAAATCCGCTGCGCAGATGTGCAGTTCCGCGCCCGAGAGCGAGTCAACCTGTGCCGCAAAGGTTGCAAACCCGTTCATCACGCCCTCCAATTCCTTCACAACAATCGGCTTCGCCTTCTGAAACATGCTATGTACCTCCTGGGGTGGTAATCGAGTGAAAACAGCTGAAAACAGCACCGCACGTTCGCGCCGTTCGCATCGTGCGGGATTGTCTTCATTATATCATGGAAACCCGTCATTGTCAATAGAAAAAGTGTCCTGTTTTTTGTCATTTTTTCATGACAACCGCGCAAAAACAGACCGGAAATCGCGCAACAATCGTCAGAAGCAGGCAAAAAAAGAAGGCCTCGGGGCGCCGCCCCGAGATTTCTTTCCCATCTTGTACAGCTCCTCGGCAGCGAGACGGGTCTTGGCAACCACACCATCCTGCGAGGGGAAACAGTAGTAGAGCCGTTCGCGGGTCCCGATGCAGATCATGTCGCCCAGCTCGTACCAGTAGTAATCCGCATAAAGCCCATAGGAGGCAAGCGGCTTTTGCTCGTAGTGCAGCTTTCCGTCGCAGCCATCCAGCACAAAACCGTTCCGGTCGTGAACCAGCCTGCCGTTGCCAACCAGGTAGATCGCCTTGCGGTCGACCATCATTCCAATCCGGACCGGCGTGTCCAACCGGTAGGTCCCGTCCTCCAACTCCCGCCGCACGCAGTCGCGCTCCCAGTGATACCAATCCGGAATGTGCGGGAACTCCGTTGCGCCGGACAGCGCGTGCAGCTCGCCCAACGGGTCCATTTCGTAAGTCTTCCCGCAGGCGGCGCAGGTGAGCCGGGTCCCGCTCCCCTTCATCTGCCCCTCGCAGCCGCAGGACGCGCACTTGTAAAGCAGACGTTCCAGCCCGTCCGCGCGAAACGGCTCCTCAACGCGGACGTTCTGCTCCTTCTGCCAGCGGAACCCGTCAAAACGGAACGCCTCGTCCAGCTTCGTGTCCAGCGCTTCGACCGGCAGCCCCTCCACATCTTCACGAGAGAAAAGCAGCCGCACCGTGGCGCTGACCTTCACCCGCCGGGTCCGCAGACCGCCGTAGAGCGGGTCGTGCGTAAACGCGCCGTCCGTATGAATCATCACAACCGGCACGTCCAGCAGCTTGAACAGCCCGCCCAGCTTGCGGGGCAGCGGCGTGGCGCAACCGTCAAACGTGTAGCTTGCCTCCGGATACATCAGCACGCTGCAGTTCCGCTTGGTCAGCATATATTTCATGTCGCGGATCAGGGTCACGTCGGTCACGAATTTCTCGGTCGGAATGCAGCCGAGATGCCGCATCAGCCAGCTTTTGCCGACAAAACCGTCCGAGGTGCAGACAATCCCGTAAGGCTTCGGATACAGGATTGCCGAAACAATCTTCAGGTCAATAAAACTGGAATGGTTCATCAGAATCAGATACGGTCCCGCACCGAGATCCAGCCCCGGCTCGACCGTGTAGTGAAACTGCGACCGCCGCAGATCTGCCTGCGACAGCACCCGCATCAGCGTCCGGAACACGATGGACGGCTTCAGCGGCAGCAGATGCCGGGCATGCGGCAGGCGAATGACCTCCTCGTAGGGCATTTCTTTGGTTTTGATTTTCACTCTGTAGCCTCCCCGGTCTCTCCGTCCGCCATTTTCGACATCTCGCGCTGCGCCATCACCAGCCCATAGTAGATTCCCTTCCGTTCCATCAGTTCGGCGTGCGTGCCGGTTTCGGCAACCCGCCCGGCATCCAGCACCACCAGCCGCGTGGCGCCGCGAAGCGTGGAGAGTCGGTGCGCAATGGCAACCGTCGTCCGTCCCTTGGTCAGGACCGACAGCGCATCCTGAATCAGCTTCTCGGTCTCGGTGTCAAGCGCCGAGGTCGCCTCGTCCAGAATCAGCAGCTTCGGATCGTGCAACAGCGCGCGCGCAATGGCAATCCGCTGCCGCTCGCCGCCCGAGAGCGTGTAGCCGCGCTCTCCGATGTAGGTGTTGTAGCCGTCCGGCAGATTCACGATAAAGGCGTGCGCGCCGGAAAATTTCGCGGCACGGATGACTTCATCCCGCGTTGCGTCGGGCTTGGCGTAGGTCAGGTTCTGCCACACGCTGCCTGCAAACAGAAAGTTTTCCTGCAGCACCACGCCCATGTGCCGCCGCAGCTCTGCCTGCGGAATGTCACGGATGTCCACACCGTCCAGCCGGATGGCGCCGTCGTCCACATCGTACATCCGCATCAAAAGGTTGATCAGCGTCGATTTTCCGACGCCGGAGCGTCCGACCAGCCCGATGAACTCGCCGGGCGCAATGTGCAGGCTGATGTCCCGCAGAATCTCATCCCCGTCCCCGTAACCGAACGACACGTGGTCGATTTCCACCTCGCCGCGCACCGTTTCCGGAATGACCGGATTCCGGCTGTCGGTAATCTCCTCTGGCGCGTCCAGCAGACCGAACACGTTCGCCAGCGAGACCATCGCCGTTGCCAGCTGGCGCGGAAAGCGGATCAGCACCGCCAGCGGGGAATAAATCATGCCCGCATAGGAGGACAGCTGCGACATCTCGCCTGCGGTCATCTCCCCTGCCAGCATCTGTTTGCCGACAAAATACAGCAGAATAAATTCACCGATGCCCATCAGGAAATTCAGCATCGGCATCAGCAGCGCAAAAATCCGCTCCTGCCGCAGTTGCGAATCGCGCTCGTTTGCAGCCATCGAGACAAACCGCTGCTCCTCCCGCTTTTCCATTCCGTATGCCTTCACCACACGGATGCCGGAAAAGACATCATGCAGCACGGCGTTTCCGCGGGCATTCAGGTCGCGCGTCCGACGCTCCAGCTGCTTGAAAAAGCGCCAGAACACCCGCACCGCCAGCGTTACAGCCGGGGCGGGCAGCAGAATCAGCAGCGCCAGCTTCCAGTTCACCCAAAACAGGTACATCGACACCGCCAGCAGCAGCAAAATCTGCTCCAGCACCGACGGCAGCACGTCCACAATGAAATTCTTGATTCGGGCGGTGTCGCCGTTGACGCGCTTCATCAGCTCGCCGGAGGTCATCCGGTAAACGCTGCCGACCGACATTTCCTGCACGCGGCGAAAGACCGTATTCCGCAGGCGCACAACCAGCCGGTTCCCCGCAACCGTGAGAAACCAGGTCCGCGCCATACCGAACAGCCGCCCGGCAAGGTTGACCAGCAGCAGGGACACCACAACGCCGATAAACCCGGACAGCAGCGCGGAGGCGCCGGGGTTCTGAATGTAGTCATCCACCATGCGGCGGTTGATGACCGGGATGATCAGGCTGACCGCCGTGGAGGCGATGAAGAACAGCACTGTCAGGGCGATATAGGGAAATTCCGGCTCTGCGAGCTTCAAAAGACGCAAAAGGGCCGACTTTCCGCTTGTCCGGGGCGGCTGCGACTCCTGCTTCTGTTTCTGCTCGGTCCGGTCGGAAATCTGACCCGACAGGCGGCGCAGGCGGCGGTTGACCTGCCGCACGAAACCGGCTG
>USMO01000089.1 GCA_900555785.1 uncultured Eubacteriales bacterium
GTAAAGGCGGCAGGAAGCCTTTCACAGGGCTGCTCACGGAGGTGCCGCTCCCTCTTCGATCGTCAGGAACTTCGTATACTGACCGTTCCAACCCATGTTGACGTTTCCGGTCGACCCGTGACGGTTTTTCGCGATGATGACCTCCGCAATGCTGGTGGTCTGGTTATTTGCCGTTTCGTCTGTCTTATAGTATTCGCTGCGGTACAGGAAAATAACCGTGTCGGCATCCTGCTCGATTGCGCCGGAGTCACGCAGGTCGGAAAGCATCGGCTTCTTGTCGGTCCGCGATTCGGGACCGCGCGACAGCTGCGCGCAGCAGATAACCGGCACCATCAGTTCCTTTGCCATAATTTTGAGCGACCGCGAAATTTCGGAAACTTCCTGCACACGGTTGTCGTTGTGGTGGTCGCCCTGCATCAGCCCGAGGTAGTCGATGACCACAAGGCCCAGATTCTGCACCCGGCGCAGCTTTGCCTTCATGGCGGTCACCGTCATCCCCGACGTGTCGTCAATGAGAATATCGCACCCCGACAGCTCGCCCGATGCCACCGCCAGGTGTTCCCAGTCCTCCGGTGTCAGCTCGCCCGTCCGGAGTGCGTAGCTGTTGACCAGCGCTTCACTTGACAGCACGCGGTTAACCAGCTGCTCTGCCGACATTTCGAGAGAGAAGATGCAGACTGCCTTTTTGGTCTGCTTTGCAACGTTCGTTGCGATATTCAGCGCAAACGAGGTTTTTCCCATACCCGGGCGGGCGCCGATGAGCACCAGATCGCTCTTTCCCATGCCCGCCAGCACACGGTCCAGGAGCGAAAAGCCGGTCTTGGTCCCCTGCGTTGCCTCGGCGTTGGTGCGCAGCTCCTGCAGGTGCCCGTAAACATCCTGCAGGACCTCGCGGATGTGCCTGAAATTCTGCGTGTCCCGCCCCTGCGCGATCTTGAAAATCAGGTTTTCGGCATGGTCGAGGATGGACGCGACCGACTCCTGCTCGGAATACGCGCTCTCGGAAATCTCCCCCGCCGCCGCAATCAGCTGGCGCAGGATGCTCTTCTCCTTGACGATGCGCGCGTAGTCCTTGATATTCAGCGCGTCCGGCACCGCCTCCGACAGCGTGCGAATGTAATCCTCGCCGCCCGCCTTGTCGTAAACGCCGCGCGTGACCAGCATATCGATCAGCGTCACCACGTCGATCTCCCGATTTGCCAGAAACAGTTCCTGCATGGCAAGGTAAATCTGCTTGTGCTCCTCGAGGTAGAAGTCCTCCCCCTTCATCAGCGCCGCAATCTCGTTCAGGGAAGCCGGATCGATCAGGACCGCGCCCAAAAGAGACTGCTCTGCCGGCATGGAGAAGGGCAACCGTTTCTCAATCAGTTCGTCTGCCATCGTTCCTTATTCCGCTGCAACCACAAGGTTCAGCGCACCCGTCACTTCCGGATACAGCTTGACCTCCAGCGCGTACTTGCCGTAAGCCTTGATCGGATCCTTGACCACGATCTTCCGCTTGTCAACCGTGATGCCGTAATCCGCTGCCAGCCGCTCTGCCACGTCCTTTGCCGTCACCGACCCATACAGCCGCCCGTCGCCGCCGCAGGATGCCTTGATGGTAACCGTAATCTTCTTCAGCTTCTCTGCCAGTTCCACGGCTTCTTTCTTCTCGGTCTCCAGCCTGTACAGCCGTGCGCTTTCCTTCGTCTTTGCATCATTGACCGACTGCGCATCTGCCAGCTTTGCCAGCTTTCTCGGAATCAGGAAATTCTTCCCGTATCCGTCCGACACCTCGATTACTTCGTTCTTCTTTCCCTGCCCTTTGACATCTGCCAGTAAAATAACCTTCATTGTGAACCTCCTTTAAGACCTTGGGGCTCTGCCCCAAACCCTGCCAAGGAAACTTTTTGAAAAAAGTTTCCTTGGAACCTTCAAAAACTTTTATGGAGAGGACGGAACCTCTCGCTGTGACGCTGTGGAAATTTGTATGGGGTAGCCGGGAATGTGGGATTTGCTTTTTTATGTCCGGCTTGGATAGTGATAAACGGCACTGCCTCTGTCCTTCGGAGATCCCGCCTGCCGGTGCCCCTCCGGGGTTCGACTGGCACCGAAAGTGCCTTGCTCTGAGATGACACGAGGGCTGATTGTTATGGGGTTCTAACATTCTTTATCCGTCTAAGCGTCCCTCGCACCAAAGCCGTGCGATAGCCGCACTCTGCAAAGCATTCGCACCACCCAATCCAACCAAAACTTCCCTGCACGGCAACCGCCGGTTTGGTTTGTAAAGATTTCTCCCGCTTTTTGACGGCGGTTACCGTGCAGGGAAGTTCGGGAGGATAGGGTGGGGCTTGGGGAGGGGAAGGAACCCCTGCGAAAGGGGTTCCTTCCCCTCCCCAAGGTCTTCCCTCTCCCTCCAATCTTACTTCTCCTTCGTCCCGTACTCGTTGTCGAGGTAGTCGTCAATCACACTCTTGAGCTGCTGGGAGGCAGCCTCCAGCGAGGTGTGGGTCAGCTTGGCACCCGCCATGTCGTAGTGCCCGCCGCCGCCGAGCCGCTGCATGATCAGCTGCACATTGATCTTATCGCGGGAACGCGCCGAAATGGTAACCGTGTTCTCCGCGTGCAGAAGCGCAAAGGATGCCTCAATGCCGTTGATTGTCATCAGCTTGTCCGCAGCCTTCGCAATCGCAACCGAATCCTCTTCGGTTGCCGGGCGGTCAATGCTCTGCCAGGTCAGCGCAATCTTGTCACGATAGGTCCGCGTCCGGCTGTCAATGTCGCAAGCCGTGAACAGACTGGTCATCGACTCGGTAAAGAAGCTCCGCGCAACATTCGTGTGCGCACCGCGCTCGTAGAGATAGTGTACCGCCGCAAAGGTCTGCATTTCCGCGCCCTGCGTGAAGTTTTTCGTATCCAGCATCAAGCCCGTCAGCATCAGCGTTGCTTCTTCTTTCAGGAGCGCATCGTGGTAGGGGCTGAGCTCCAGCATCTCGCTGACCAACTCGCTCGCCGCCGCAACACCCGGGCGAATGTAGGTCATCAGCGGCTTAAATTCGTACATCTGGTCCGGACGGCGGTGGTGGTCAATGATGACCACATTCTGCACACACTTGAGCAGCTTCGGGCACTCCGTGTTGAAAACGTTGCTCACGTCGCTCATAATCAGCAGCGTGTCGGACCGCACCGCATCCAGCGCCGTCTCTCCGCTGATGAACATCGAGCGGTATTCCGGCAGATGCGCCAGCAAATCGTAGCAGTTGCGGAAATTCTGGTGGTTGCGGTCCACCACCACGCGGATGTGCGAAACATCACCCTCCCGCGCACAGATTGCCAACCGCGCAAGACCCACGCAGGAACCGATGGAATCGTAGTCCGGCGCGCGGTGCCCCATAATCAGCACGTTCCCCGCCTCGCGCATCAGCTGGCAGAGGTGCTGCGAGTTGACCCGCGACGTGATGGTCGTCGAGCCGTACATCGTGTTCACGCGCCCGCCGTAAGGTGTCACGCTCTTGCCGTCGTTCACCGCCACCTGGTCGCCGCCCTTCTGCAGGGCGATGTCCAGCGCATCGGATGCCGCACGCTCCTTGTCCTCAAAGCTGCCGTCAATCGCGCCCACGCCCATCGAAATGGTCACAGGGTAGCTGTTGTCGCCCAGCTTGACGTTCCGCACCGTTTCCAGAATCCGGAACTTGTTCGCAATGCAGTCATCCAGTGCCGCGCGGGTGAAGACCGTCAGGTATTTTTCCCGCTCGTATTCGCGAATCATGCCGCCCAGCCCCGCGACCCATTCCTTCAGGATCGTTTCGATTTCGCTGACCGCCGTCCGGTAGCTCACCCGCACGTACTGCGCCAGTTCCTGCAGGCTGTCAATGACGATATACGCCACAACCGGCTCCTCGTCGTATTTCTTTTTCTTCAGCGCAATCATGTCGGTCACGTCGTCAAAGACCACAAAGTAGTAGTCTTTCCCGCGCGAGCGCATGATGTAGCAGCGCAGGTCGTATTTTCTGCCCTCGATTTCGGTTGTCATCGGCTGGGTGTTGTCAATCGGCACGCCGTCCTCATTGTAGGAAAGGTTTTTCACCTGCTCGCCCGCCTGCGCGTAGCCGACAATCTCGCTCATCGGGACCGAGCAGAAATCGGACAGCGGCACGTTACAGATCGGCGACCGGAACTGCAGGATGCCCTGCAGCGCGCCCGACACGATTTTAACCATCCCGTCCCCGCCGATGATGGCGTAGGGGATGTCCACAACGTAGCGGAACATGTCGCTGATTTCGGTCGTCATCAGGTCTGCCGCATCGTTTGCCTCGCTGATGCGCCGGTAGCGCGCCAGATACGCACCCAGAATCAGACCGACCGACACCAGGTGAATCCCCAGCAGCCCCAGCACGTAATACGGCAGATGCTCCGGCGGAATGACCGGGCTGCTTCCCTCGCTCAGGAAGGAGAGGACTGCCAGCAGAAACAGCAGCACCGCGCCGATTACCGCACAGGCAATCAGCGGCGGGCGCAGGTCCGTCCGAAAGGATGAAGGTTTCTTTTTTATCATCTGTCAATCTCCTTTACTCGGAAATCCAAAACAGGTCAACGGAAGGGGTTGCCGTCATCCCCACTGTTGCCGTCGTTACCGTCATTGCCGTTACCGCCATTGGAGCCGCCCGTTGGCGGGTCTCCCCTTCTGCGCAGCACCGCGCGCCGCATTGCCGAAAGCACGGTTGCGTATGCGCCATAGGCTGCCAGAATCCAGAACACCGAGGTAGACGCGCAGCAGACCAGCGCAATGCCGGGAAGAATCAGGATCCCTCTCCCCCTTGCCGGGACCGACCGGAAGAAGCGCGTCAGCGTGTGCCATCCGACCGCGCAGAGGCCGGGTGTCAGGATGATTGCGAGGTTCTGCATGGTCACAATCGGGACCGCATACGACCCGTCTCCGATCAGCGACACGATCATGCAGACCGTCCAGATAATCGCTGCCGGCAGGCTCATGACCAAAAATTCGTTTTCCGGTGTGATGGCTGCGTTCATGCCCGCTGCGCGGTAGCCCTCCAGCAGGAGCAGCTGCCCCAGGTATGCCGCAATCAGCGCGATTGCCACAACGGCACCGGGCAGGACGTTGAACACGGAGATCAGGTCCGCCTCCAGATTTGCGTCGCTCAGCAGCCGCTTATAGGAATCCAGCATGGATTGGACCGACTGGGTATTTCCGGCGCCGGCATTCTGATATGCCCGCTCCAGCATTGCCAGCAGTTCGTCGCGCATTTCGATGCGTTCTGCCAGCATTTTTTCGCGCCAGCTGTCCAGCATTCCGCGCACGGTCTCCAGCGAAAGCCCTGCTTCCGTTCGTGCCACGGCGAGTGCTGTCAGCAGCAGTGCGGCTGCAAGCAGACCGGCAGCGCCGTAGCAGATGATAGCGGTACGTCCCATTCCGCGTTTGGTTGCGAAAGCGGTAAGCGCTGCTGCGGGGAGCAGGGAAAGCGCTGCCAGCATGAACAGCCAGTCTCGGGTGAAGATTGCGGTCACGCCCACAGACAGAAGCGGGAACACGCATGCGAGGGACGGCTTTTCCATGGTGGTCATCAGGAATGCGCCCGCGAAGGTACCGACCGCGAGGGCTGCCGCCAGGGTTCCCGCAAACAGGTAGCTGCCCGACAGCAGCAGGCATGCGGTTGAACCGATCAGCGTCAGGGTTACGCCAACGCGCCATGCTCGGAACAGCACCACGCAGCCAACCAGCATAGCCGCCCACAGCGCCATGCCGACCCAGGGCTTGGTCAGCGACAGCGGTACTGCCGCAGATGCGACCGTCAGAAGCAGCGCCGCCGTAATCTGCGCTGCCTGTTTTTGTTCGGTTCCGGTTGTTTCCGTCATCCCGGTTCCTCCTCTTTTATTATAGATACTCCCATTTAGTATACCACATTTTTTCCGGGCTATTCAAGAGCGGGTTTTACATTTTTTCCGGTCTGATTTTAAACACACATTACATTTTTTCTGGTCTAAAGTCACTCCGCGTGTACCAGTTTCAAAAACTTCTTGTCGGACTGGATTGCGTGTGTCACAAATTTTCCATCCCAGAACAGCGCATAGGTCGTTACCGGAACAGGAAGATTCTGCGCCGTCTCTCTGTCTGTAATATGAACCGTTTTCAGCGGAATGCCAAGCTCTGCTGCGACTTCTGCCACGCGCGGCACCCAGTAATAAGTAAACGGGCACTGATCCGTATAATAGATCACAAAACCGGTCTCTCTTGTCTGCGGACGCTTCGCGCAGTCCTTAAATTTCGGCGGCTGCGCGTCCGGTGCAAACGGCAGATACAAAAGCGTAATCCCGCATTCCGATGTGTCTGCTGTCAAAAACCCTTTATGAGCAAGATACTTCGGGTCGGACAGGAACTCCCGCTTTCTTCCTTCCGCAGAAAGAATGCAAAGTCCTTTTTTGCCTTGCGCTTTTGCATCGCGCATACATTCGTCGAGCAAGTCGTTGGAATACCCGTGCCCTTTCATGCTGCCCGCAATCCACAGGCAGTTTATGTAAAGATAGCCCTCTGCTTCTATCGGCACCCACGCATATTCTGCCGGAATATATTCGATAAAGCACTTGCCTCTTTCTTCGCTCCGATAAAAAACAAGCCCTTCTTCAAACCGCTGCTTGAGCCATTCTTTTTTGGCAAGGCTCTGTTTGCCGGACATGGCACAACAGATGTGTTCCCTGTCGATGTTTTCTTTGGTAACTCTGATATAGTCCATCGAAGCACTCTCCCCTATCTTTGTACTTTTTCATGCCTTCTCCGGCACAGCGACCTTTTCGTTTTTGGCTGCGGCTTACCGCATCC
>USMO01000090.1 GCA_900555785.1 uncultured Eubacteriales bacterium
ATTCTACCATAGGAGGCTCTTTTTTTCAATTGTCCGTTTTTAACGGACTTGTGCAGTTTATTTTATTTCTTTTCCTCATCCTGCTGCTGGGCAGGGGTGGATGCGTCTGTGGGGGGCGCGGCAGGGTCGGCGGGCTGTGCGGCGGATGGCTGCGGCTTTTTGTGGCGCCAGATGGCGGAGCGGACCGGGGAGATGCAGCCAACGGCGCAGAGTGCAACGCCGATGACAAGGTCCAGGATGTACTGCGAGGCGACCTCCGCATCCTGCAGAAAGAGATGCGCGTTCAGCAGGGCTTCCAGGAACGAGACCGTAAAGTCGACTTCGCCGTTTGCGTACCACTCCTTGTAAGCCTCGTACACATCGAACGCAAGGAGAAATACCAGGCAATCACGATGACAAGGACGGACACCACAACGGACGTCACAACGCCGTATACGCTCTCTTTTTTGGCAAACAGCTTGTAGCCTTTCATGGCGCAGAACACGGCAAGAAATCCGCTGATTGCGGCGATAAAGCCGAGCTGCCAAAGGGCAAAGTATGCCAAGCCTCCGGCAAGCGCAAAGAGGAATGCGCCAAGGGTACCTGCGATTTTGTTTTCTTCCGGCTGTTCGGTGGGAATCTGTGCTGTAGGATTCATGAGTATACCTCCGTTGCAATGTTGATGGTGGATTTTGCAGACCCGCGACGCATCATGAGCCAGGGAGAAGGGGTACCCCTGCAGCCAGCCGGGCGCGCCGCTGTTCCGTTTCCATCAGTATACCATAAATTCCGGATTTTTGCAAGCCCCTGCCGCAAAGTTTTTTATCATTGTTAGAGTTCACAAAAGCGCAAGCATGTTTTTGTGAAAGAAAGCCAAACCGCAACGATGGCAGAGCCGATTGGAAGTGCGGTGCGGCGTTTTATCTCCCCGACTGGTAAGCCTTTCGGTATTCGCCGGGGGACAGCCCGGCTTGCAGCTTGAAGGCGCGGGAGAAGGAGGAAAAGGTATTGAACCCGGCGTCCGACGCGATTTCGGTGATGCTCCTGTCCGTGGTCACCAGCAGCTTTTGCGCGTGAAAGACGCGAAGGCGGGTCAGATAGGTGACAAAGCTGCAGCCGTTCTGCTTGGTGAACGCGTTGCTGAAATAGGTTGGGGAGAGATAAAACTCCCGGGCAACGTCGCTCAGCGTAATCGGCTCGCGGAAGTGGGCGGCGATATGATTTTGCCTGCACGGATGAGTACATCGCGGTCACGCTGGAGGCGGGAACCGAGACCTTCTACCGCCTGGGGCAGCGGATTGAGCATGAGATCCGCAAGCACAACACCCTGCCGCCGCCGGATTTTCACAAGTGGGCAGTGATCTGCGAGCATATCATCCGGCATTACAACGAGGGCTGGGCAAACGGCTACCGCTATAACATCCGCTATTGGGAGATTTGGAACGAGGCGGACCTCGACCCGGACGACTGCCCGCAAAAGCGGACCTGGGGCGGGACGGCGGAGCAGTACTTCGAGCTTTACGAGATTACCGCCAAGCACCTCAAGGCGTGCTTTCCGCAGCTGCGCATCGGCGGTCCCGCCCTGGCGCACAGCGTCAACGATTGGGCAGAGCGCTTTCTTTCGCATGTGGAGCGGACCCGGACGCCGCTGGATTTCTTCTCCTGGCATATCTACTGCACAACGCCGGAGAAGATGATGGAAAAGAACGCCCGCGTGCAGGCGCTGCTGGAGCGGCACGGGCTGGGCGGCGCGGAGAATATTCTGGACGAGTGGAACTACATTCGCGGGTGGGATGCGGATTTTGTCTATTCCCTCCGGCAGATTTCCGGGCTCAAGGGCGCATCCTTCACGCTTGCCTGCATGTGCGAGGCGCAGAAATCTTCGATTGATATGCTGATGTACTACGATGCGAGACCCTGCGGGTTCAACGGGCTGTTTGCGCCGTATACGCTGGAGCCGCTCAAGGGGTACTATCCGTTCCTGTGGTACGGTATGCTCTATGGGCGGCAGGAGGTCCGCGCCGCGCACCAGCCGGAGCATCTCTATTCGCTCTGCGGCGTGGACAGGGAGGGGAAAACGCTGACGCTCCTGACGCACTATGACGAGGACGACAACGCAGCGCCGCAAACCGTGCGGGTGGACTTCGGGCGGCGGGCAACCTGCGCAGTCTACATCCTGGACCGGGACCGTGACGGCACGCTGCTTTGTGAAACGGATGACCTGACCTTCACCATTCCGGTGCATACGTCTCTGCTGATTCGGGAACTCTGACATGACGAAAGCGACACTTTTTATCGGCATCATTCTGGTCTGCCGCGTCGTGCAGGCAATCTTCAACAAGCAGTCGAGCAACGAAGTGGACAATGTGCGCATGCTGGTGGTCTATTCCACCTATCGGATGGCGATTTCGGCGGTCCTGGGCTTGGTTCTGCTCTTTGCCGCCGGAAACGGGCTTCGGTTTGACTGGAAAACGGTCCTGATTGCAACGTTTTCCGGCGTGATGCTCTTCCTCTCCGGTGCCTGCAGCATTTTCTGCATGAAGAGCGGGACGGTGAGCCTGGATTCGATGTTCGGGACGGCGGGCATGCTGATTCCGATGCTGGCTGGAATCTTCCTGTTCGACCAGCCCGTTCGTCCCCTGCAATGGGCGGCAGTGGCACTGTTTTTTGTGGCGGCATGGCTGTTGGTGCGGAGTTCCAAAAGGACGTATGCCAATTTCAGCATCCGGACCGCGCTTCTTCTGGCGGGGAGCCTGATTTCCAACGGCTGCACGATGCTGGCGCAGCAGCTGTTTACCCAGCTGGTTCCGGATGGGGACGTCAGCGCGTTTTCGTTCCTGTCCTTCGGCGTGCTTGCCCTGCTCGGCGGCGTGGCAACACTCCTGATGCTGGCGAAGGGGCGCGCAGCCGGGACCGCCAAGCCTGCGGATTTTCGCCTGTCGCGAAAACTGCTCCTGTGCGGGTTTGCGCTGGCGGTTGCAGTGTTTGTCATCAATCAATTGGCAACGCTGTCCACCGCGCTGGTCTCGCCGGTGGTGCTGTTCGCCTTTATCAACGGCGGCGGGACCCTCATCGCAACCGTTGTAGCCGCACTGCTCTACCGCGAAAAACTGACCCCCACCTCCACCGCCGGCGTCCTCCTCGGCATCGCCTCGCTGGTCTGTATCAAGGTGTTTTGAGGGGCGGTGACCGTAGAGCGCAACCGGAGCAGCATGGTGACAGCAGATACGCCTTATAAAAGACTACAAGCCGGGGCACCCTCAAGACGGTTGTCCGGCAAAACAGATCGAGCCTGCGGTGGCTTTAAAACCACCGCAGGCTCGATTTTTGTGTCTGTCTTTCATCCGGAATGTTCATTCCCAACGCTGAAACCTACACTTTTCGTGTCATGAAGTAATACACTTCAGGACATGAAAAACATTTCGAAAAAAATATTTTGCTCATCCTTATATAGTATATAATACTATAAGACAACGAATTTGTCAATAGCTATTTTGCAAATTTTCAAGCAAACAAAAAGGAAATGTTGCCAAAAACAGCATTTTTGTTGCATTTGACGATTCCGGCATGTGTTGCCGGACCAGCCAGGACCGAAAATTCGCTGTCAAATTATTGTCAAAATATCGGAGGTTTAAGCATGGCAAGACGTGGGGAAAACATTTTCAGACGGAAGGATGGGCGCTGGGAGGCTCGCGTATGGGGATACCGCGAAAACGGCAGCAAATGCTATCGGTCCCTTTACGGAAAAAGCTACACGGAGGTAAAAGCGAAAAAGGAGGAATACTACAGCACGGTGCATCAGCCCGCTGCGCCCGCCGCAAAACAGCTTGCAGCCTTTGCATATCTGGCTGAAACTTGGCTGATCTCGATCAAAGGGACGGTCAAGGAATCTTCCTATACCCGTTATTATCGCAATGTGTACGGCTATCTCGTCCCTGCGTTGGGGCGGTACCGTTTCATCTGCGAATAACCCGATAAAACTATGTAAAATTTGCGCATTCCCGATAAATCGCAAAATATACACTTGCAAAATCGCGGAATATCTGTATAATAGAAGAAAACCGGAATAAGGAGGGTTACTGAGTATGTATCCAAAGAAACAGCAGGTTGCGGGAAATCCGTGGGACGGGCTTATGAAGCCGTTTCATATTCTGAGGGGGATTTCCTTTGTCGGGACCTATCAGGCGTCCATCCATCTGATTGATACCGGAGACGGACTGGTCATGATTGACACGGGGTATCTGAACACCTTCTATTGGGTGGTCAACGGAATTTATTCGCTTGGGTACCGACCGTCGGATGTGAAATACATCCTCATGACGCACTGGCACGGCGACCATGTGGAGGGCGTCAAACCCATGCTGACCCTTGCGCCGGAAGCCAAAACCATAATCGGCATCAGGGATGACAAAAAGGTCTTTGAGCGGTACGGGATAAAACCCGACATCGTTGTGAAAGACGGGGATACGCTTCCCTGCGGAAACGTCACGTTCCGTTTTGTGGAGACCCCCGGGCATACGGTCGGAACGGTGTCCGTTTTCTTTGATTATACGGAAGACGGAAGAACGTACCACGCCGGCATGTTCGGCGGTGCCGGCCGCGGTGCGCTTTTTGAGGACAACGTGGATTTCTACAAGGGGAGCCGGAACGACTATTTCAATTCCCTTGCACGCCTGAAAAAGGAGAAGGTGGATTTGTTCCTCGGCAATCATTGCTGGAACAACAATACCGATGAGAAAGCTGCCGCAATGGAAGCAACCCCGGGGATCAATCCGTTCGTTGACGGAAAAGAATTTTACAGATTTCTGGATTTCTGTTATACGGACGTGAAAGACCGGATGAAGAGAGAGGGATTGACGGAATAATATCGGAAATCCCGTGGCGGGGACGGTTTTTGCACAAAAATGCAAAAAGGCACTTGACAGACTGCCGTGCATTGTGTAAGGGGTATTTTTATGCCAATATCGAAGCAACAATATTGAAAAGAAATCCCATACGGTCGACACGGAAAGCGCAGACCGTATGGGATTTTTGTAGGCTGTGCTTTCGTTACCGTTGAAAAATTTCATTGTTCCCTTGTCATTTTTATAACCTATGACAGGCGTCCGGTCGATGCTCTTGTTTCCACCAGCAGTGCGCAGGAGAGGGGGGGCAGGAGGAGTTCGGAGCGCGCAGGGGTGGAGGTGAGGAGGTCGAGGTAGGTTCCGGGGAGCGGAATCGGGGCGGGGGCGGGCGCGACGTTGACGGCGACCAGGACGCGGTCGGCTTTGCAGGCGCGCTCGTAGAGGAACGCGGTGTCGGTGGTGAACAGGAACCGAAAATCGCCGCCGTGCAGTGCCGGATGTGCCGCGCGGACCCGACCGAGCAGGCGGTAATGCGCCAGCAGCTCGGGGTCCTCTGCGCCCCAAGGGTAGGGACGGCGGCAGAAGGGGTCATGGTAGCCCTCCAAGCCCGCCTCGTCTCCGTAGTAGACAGACGGGAACCCGTAGACCGTGAACTGCAGGGTTGACGCAATCCGGAGCAGCTTCAGCGCCCGGCGGCGTGCGTCGGGAGACAGACGGACGGTTGACAGCTCCGCGTTGGACCTGCCGTCCCCCTCGGTCGGGTCCCCGAGGACCGTCAGAATGCGTGCCGTGTCGTGCGTGCCGAGCAGATTCATCAGGCTGTCGGAGACCTCGCGCGGGTAGGATGCGTAAATTTCGGTCAGCGTGCGGACAAATGCCGCTGCGTCATGCCGGCGCAGCAGGTCGAGCACGGCATTCCGAAAGGGGTAGTTCATCACGCTGTCCAGCTGACCGCCCAGCAGGTAGCGCCGCCGCTTTCCGTAGGCAATCTTGTCGGCTGCGTTCTCCCAGACCTCGCCGATAATCGCCGCCTGCCCGTCTGTTGTGCCCTTTGCAACCGTCCGCAATTCATCGAGAAATGCGTCCGGCAGCTCGTCCGCAACGTCCAGCCGCCAGCCGTCCGCGCCGCGCGCAAGCCAGCGGGAAAGAATGCCGCCCGGCTCCGTGAAATAGTGGCGACAATCCGGGTTATCCTGCATCAGGCGCGGCAGAATCGGAATGCCCCACCAGCATTCGTAGTTGTCCGGGAAATGCCGGAACCGGTACCAATGCGCGTACGGCGACTGCTCCGACTGATACGCGCCAACCTCCGGGTAGCTGCCCAGGCGGTTGAAATAGCGGCTGTCATCGCCGGTGTGGTTGAAAACGCCGTCCAGAATCACGCGCATGCCGCGTTCGTGCGCGGCAGCAAGCAGCCGGTCAAATGCCGCATCGCCGCCGAGCGCGGGGTCGACCGTTTCATAGTCGCCTGTGTCGTAGCGGTGGTTGGAGCGCGCGTCGAAAATGGGGGAGAGATACAGGATTGTCACCCCGAGCGACCGCAGCCGGTCCAGTTCCTCGGTGATGCCGTCGAGCGTGCCGCCGAAGAAGGTGCGGTTTTCGAGCGGGTCACCGTTCTTGGCTGCAAACTCCGGAATGCCGTGCGCCCAGTCGGGGTTCAGGCGTGCGCCGGGCTTGAGGGGCGGGGCATTCCGGTCGCGCTTGAAACGGTCGACGAAAATGTGGTACATCGTGCCCGCTGCGAGCCATGCGGGCGTGTGAAAATCGGACGCATAGACCAGCAGCCGAAAGCGGGCGGCGTTCTGCGGCGAAAGGGTAAAATGCAGGTTGTCGACCGAATCGGAGAAGCGCGTATCGGCACCCCGGACGAAGAGCAGCTCGTACCAGAACAGCCCGCCGGACGCATCGCAGAGCGCTGCGGTGTCGAGCCTTGTCTCGTAGATGTCGGTCAGGAAGTCGGTGGAGACGAACGCAAAGGGCGTGTCG
>USMO01000091.1 GCA_900555785.1 uncultured Eubacteriales bacterium
CGCCCCAAGGTCTTCTTCGCAGCGCCCCAAGGTCTTCGTCCCTCAGTAAGCGCCGGGAAGATGGTGGATGAGCCGAACACGGGGGCGCTTGCCGGCGGGGGCTGGCGCGAGGGAGACCTCAATCACATCCATCCGGGGCTTGCGGCGCGTCGGGTGCTCGAACAGATACTGCGCAGCCGCAGCGCGGGTAAACCGCTGCTTGTCGCGGTCGACCGCACGGCGCGGGGGCGGCAGCTCGTCAAATTCGGCATCCGTGTAGGTCCGGGCCTTGACCTCTACAAACGCAATGATACCAAAGCGCACCGCAATGAGGTCAATCTCCTTCTTGTCGGCATGCCAATTGCGCGCCAGAATGCGCCAGAAACGCCGTTGCAGATAACGCGCAGCAGCCCGCTCGCCAAAATCGCCAACGCGTTGCTTATCGGTCCGCATCGTCTAAAAACCGGATGAATTTCTTCCGGTGAATCGGGGAGGGACCGTACTGCCGCAGCGCATCCATGTGCGCCTTCGTCCCATACCCCTTGTGCTTCGCAATCCCGTACTGTGGGTACTGCCGGTCAAGTTCCAGGCAGGCACGGTCCCGCGTGACCTTCGCCAGAATCGACGCAGCGGCAATCGAGGGGGAAATCGCATCTCCGTGAATCACGGCACGCGCCGGAATCGGGAAATCCCGCGCAATGTTGCCGTCAATCAAAGCAAAATCGGCGGGAACCTGCAGCCCCGCAATCGCTCGGCGCATCGCAAGCAAATCGGCTTCGAGAATGTTCAGTTCGTCAATCTCCGCAACGCTCGCGTCGGCAATACTGTAGGCGACCGCCACGCGGCAGATTTCGTCAAATAACGCGTCCCGCTTCTTCGCCGTCAGCTTTTTGGAGTCGTTCAACCCCTCCGGCACAACGCCGGCCGGAAGAATGCACGCCGCAGCCACAACCGGACCGCAAAGGGGACCGCGCCCGGCTTCGTCCACGCCGCATACAAACCGGTAGCCGGAAGCGCGCAGTTCGTCCTCAATCGTTTGTTCCAGCGGCATCGGTGCGCTCCTTTCCGGGCTTTTCGATACGGTCCAGCGTCAGATTGCCGATCTTTGCCCCGCGAAATTCGTCCAGCAGCAGGTTTGCCGTGCGCTCGGCGTTGACCTCACCGCCGGAAATCAGACACCCGCGCCGCCTGCCGACCGCTTCGAACAGCTCATAGTCGGTCATCTCGGCGGGAATCCCTGTCAGCCTGTAGCGCGCGCAGAAGAGCTCCGGATAGAGTACCCGCATCCGGCGGCAGAGCAGCACGCCCAGCGCCTCGGTATCCAGAATGTCATCCTTGATTGCGCCGGTCAGCGCCAGATTTTCGCCCACGCGCTTTTCTTCGAACTTGGGCCAGAGAATGCCCGGCATGTCGAGCAGGTCCAAGCCGATTGTCGTCGTTACCCATTGCTTGTCGCGTGTGACGCCCGGGCGGTCTTCCACCCGCGCTTTCTTGTTTCCGCACAGGCGGTTGATCAGCGAAGATTTGCCGACGTTCGGAATCCCCACCACCATCGCGCGCAGGTGCTTGCCGGTCATGCCCTTGTCCTCCCAGCGCGCCAGCTTTTCTGCCAGCAGACCGCGCACCTCCGGCATAATCCGGCTCAGTCCAACGCCGCCCACGCAGTCGGTCAGAATGCAGCGCGTGTTAGCGCCGGAAAGATGCGCCTGCCAGAGTTTGTTCTGTGCCGGGTCGGCGATGGACGCCTTGTTCAGCAGCACCAGCCGGGGCTTGTCGCCGCACAGCCGGGCAATTTCGGGATTTGCCGAACTGTAGGGAATCCGCGCGTCGCGCAGCTCCAGAATCAGATCGACGTTTTTGAGATTTTCCGAAATCATCCGGCGCGTTTTCGCCATGTGACCCGGAAACCATTGAATGTTTTCAGACGGCATGCTCTACCTCGGTTGAAAAAATCAGTTGAAAACGGTGAAGGGGGAGAGGCGCAGGACCACTCGCCCCAGCACGCAGCGTTCGTCCACAAACCCAACGTCCGGGTTGCGGCTGTCTTTGGAATTGTTGCGGTTGTCGCCCATGACAAACAGGTATCCCTCCGGAACGGTTGCGCGGAAGATGCCGGTTGTGCGGTCCAGCCCGTAGCCGAAGAGCGAGGTATAGTATCTGCCCGCATTCTCTCCGGAGGAGGCATCCTTCAGGGCCGAATGGATGTCGGCATATTCCTTGCCGTCCACGGTGATCGTTCCGGTGTTGGTGTCAATCTCCACGGTCTGCCCGCCGGTTGCAATGACCCGCTTGACCAGCACCTTTTCCAGGTTCTTTTCCGGCTCGGTCAGGTGGAAGACCACGATGTCATCCTGGCGCGGCGAGTAACCGGCGCTTTGCAAAAGAAGCCGCTCGCCGTTGTGCAGCGTGTTCTCCATCGACGGTCCGTCAACCTGGCAGAGCCGGAACCCGAACGTGAAGATCAGCAGCACGACCAGCACGGACCATGCAAACATTTCCACGTAGTCAAACAGGATTGCGCCAATTGTTTTTTTCTTTTTTGCGGGCTTGGGAGCCGCGGGCGTTGCCGCCGGCTCCGGTGTCAGAATCGGTTCATTCATGTGTGTTCACCTCACCGTCAAAATTCAGAAGCAGCTCCGTCAGGCGGTAGCCGCAGGGCAGATGGAACTGTGTTTGCGCAGCCGTCTCTTCCGGGAACGGAGAAACGCCGTCCGGCACCCGGGCAGAATATCCGGATCAGGTGCTTCCTGCCGGGTCTTCCGTCAGAAGATACAACTTTAATTATATATTATAGCATATTGAAAGCAGGAGTACAAGAAGAATTTAACGCTTTTTTTGAAAGTTTTTATGAAGCCTGCAAAAAACGGTTGACAGATTTCGTAAAATCGTGTATAATGTCGGTAACAAAGTCAGACGGCGAGGGAGATGGGGCGTGTTCTGTCTGGCGCGCCCGATTGCGCTGCGCGCACAGGGGCTGTACCGGAAAATGGGCTTTTCGAAGGCTGCAAGATTCCCCGATGCCATGCGGCGGCAGAACGGAACCTACCAGGCAATCGTGTATATGCGGAAGGTGCTGAATGAAAGAGAAAAACAAAACCTCACAGCGTCGCCTGCGGGTGGCGCTTCTTGCCGCCGGAATGACGGTGGCGCTGGCGGTGCTGGTTGTGGTGCTGCTGACGGTCCTGCTCCCGAAAGACGAGCCGGACCCGGAGCCGGACACGCGCCCGATCTCCTTTTACCCGGTTTGGGAGGGGGACGTGCGGGAGAATGAACGGTATCTGGGGCTGGACCGGCAGTTCTATCTCTGCGAGCCGGATTACGGTGCCAAGACCGCGCTGGATGACAGCCAGATCGATTCCGACCCCGAGCTGTCGCTCCTGCGGGATTATATCAACAGCCTGATTGACGGCTATCCGAACGCCTGCCGGTCGCTGTTTACGGCATCGGCGCTTGCCGAAACCCCGATTCCGGATTTCGCCCAGCAGATGATCTGGCGGGTGGAAATTACCAAAACGGAGACGGCAACCGAGAACGGCGTGACCCGCACGACCTACTGTCTGGAGTATATGATTTACCGCAACAACGGGACCTATCGCCGCGATGTCGGCAGCAATGCGGTCCGTCCGGAGTACCTGACACTGGTGGAGGTGGCGGACGGAGAATACCGCATTGACAGTCTCCGTCGGTGAAGAAATTTGCCGAAATACTGTTTTTTATCGAAAATCGGACCGGATATTGCAGAATGAGAACAGTTCTTATTCCAATATCCGGTCTTTTTTGCCACCGTCCTGCATAGGATGGAACATCGAACGGAAAGGCGGTAAACGAATATGAATCGAACCAATGGAAAAAGGCTGTTATGGTTCCTGTGCGCGGCGCTGCTTTCAGGGCTGCTGGCGCTATTCCCGGCTGGCGCGCAGGCGGAGCAGTCCGCCAGGACGCCGGTTGTCTCGCACGGGCTGGAAGTCCTGGCGGCGCGGACCGATTTTGCGCTCTCCTGCATGAAGGGGAACGACCTTGCTTTCACGCGCGATGCCGTGGCGCGCGGCATGAATCTGTCGAACGTCCGATATCTGACGGTCGTGACAATCCCTTCGGTCACCGAGGGGGAGCTGCTGCTCGGCTCGTCGCGCGTGGCAGCCGGGCAGACGATTTCCGGCGCGCATCTTGACAATCTTTCCTTTCACCCGGCGTCCGAATCGGTCACGCATGCCTCCTTCCGGTTTACGGTAAACGGCGCGGGGCACGAGCTGACCTGCTCGCTCTGGATTCTGGAGGAGCAGAACAGCACCCCGACCGTTGCCATGGCGCCGGTCCTGTCGCTGAAGCGCAGCACCTATCGCGATATGGCTGCATACGGCACGCTGTCGGCATACGACCCGGACGGCGACGAGCTGCGGTTTGAGATCGTCTCCTATCCGGAGAACGGCTCGCTGGAGCTGACCGACCCGGCTGCGGGGACCTATGTCTACCGCCCGTTTGCGTCCTATCTCGGAACCGATTCCTTTACCTATGTTGCGCGGGACCGCTGCGGCAGCTACAGTGCGACTGCAACGGTGTCGCTGACGGTCGACCGGCTCGGAACCTCGGTCAGCTACGCCGACATGAAAGGCTCCCGGAGCGAGGGCGCCGCGCTGCGCGTGACCGAAAAGGCAATCATGAGCGGCACGCAGGTCGGGGACAGCACCTATTTCTATCCGGACCGGATGGTCAGCCGCGCGGATTTTCTGGTCATGGCGATGAATGCGGCGGGCATTACCGGCGTTCCGGAATGCGAAAAGACGGTCTTTGCGGATGACGCAGAGATTCCCGCCTCCATGAAAGGCTATGTCGCGGCGGCGTACCGCCTGGGCTATATCACCGGCAGCCAGAAGGACGGCAAACTCTGCTTTCTGCCGAACGAGAGCCTGACCCGCGCACAGGCAGCGGTGATCCTGGACCGCATCATGACGCCCGGTAAGGCGGCGGTGATTCCGACCTTTACCGACCGGGGCGATATTCCGGTCTGGGCTGCGGACGCCATCTATTCCCTTAACGCAGTCGGCATCCTGACCCCTACCAACGGGCAGATCGCACCGACCCAGGCGGTCACCCGCGCCGAAGCCGCCCGGCTGCTCTCCGCACTTTTGCAGTACCGGGGAGAATAAGCGACACAAGTCTTCTGAAAAAGAAAAAACTTGCAGGGAGACTTTTTTTCGAAAACCCCTTGCAAAACGGAAAAAAATCTGGTATAATAACGAGGTACGGTATCAGACTGTAAAACGAGGCCATACCAGCCGGGGGAGTAGCGGAGCCCTGAACCTGAAATCCGCTATAGCAGGGGTGGATCCCTCTTTTGAGGAACGATCCTTTGCGAATGGAGTCATGTCCTGTGTGTTGAGGAATGGGTCTTGCGCAATCGGGAACTGTGAATCATGTCAGGTGGGGAACCAAGCAGCATTAAGCGGTCCCCCCGATGTGCCGCGAGGGCGCCTGTTCTGAGCAGAGGGCATGAAGATCGCGCGGGGGTGACTTTCGATCTTGAGGTGTATGGTCTTGTTTTACAGTCCGGTGCCGTCGTTTCTGTTGCAGAATTTGCCGACCGCGAGCCGATTCCTATGGGAATTTTGCAGCGTGCGGCTTTTTTGTTGAGTTTTGGAAGGAGCGACTATGCATCAGGCACTTTACCGGAAATGGCGACCGAAGACCTTCGACGATGTATGCGGGCAGGAGCAGGTGACCTCGGTCCTGCGCTATGAGACCGAACACGGCGCGTTCAGCCATGCTTACCTGTTCTGCGGCTCGCGCGGAACCGGAAAGACCACCTGCGCAAAGATTCTGGCAAAGGCGGTCAACTGCGAGCACCCCGTGAACGGTTCGCCCTGCGGGGAATGCGCTGCCTGCCGCGCGATTGAGGACGGGAGCGCGACCGACGTGCTGGAGATGGATGCGGCATCGAACAACGGCGTTGACAACATCCGTGACATCCGCGACGAGGTGGTCTATGCGCCGTCCTCGCTGAAATACCGCGTGTATATCATCGACGAGGTGCATATGCTGTCGGTCAGCGCCTTCAACGCGCTCCTGAAAACGCTGGAGGAGCCGCCGGAGCATGTGGTGTTCATTCTGGCAACGACCGAGCTGCAAAAGCTGCCGGCAACGATTATTTCCCGCTGCCAGCGGTTCGATTTCCGGCGCATCTCGCTGGATGCGCTGACCGACCGGCTGACCTTTATTGCGGGGCAAGAGGGCATCGACCTCGAGTCGGAGGCAGCACGGATGCTTGCCAAGCTGGCGCAGGGCGGCATGCGGGATGCCATCAGTCTGTTGGAGTTGTGCGCGGGGTACCATTGCAAAATCACGCCGCAGGTGGTGACCGATGCGGTCGGGATGACCGGTCGGGATGCGATGCTCCGCGTAGCGCAGGCGATTGCCGACCGGGATTACGACAGTCTGTTTGCGCAGGTGGACGAGGTGGTGCGGTCCTCCAAGGACCTGATTGTGTTCTGGCAGGACCTGATCTCGCTGTGGCGGGACATGCTGGTGGTCAAAGCGACCGCGAATGCCGCGGCGTATCTTGACCTGACCGACAGCGAGGGCGAGCAGCTGCGCGCGGCGGCGGGGAATTTCCGGCGCGAGACGCTGCTTTACCATTGCAAGCTGTTGGAGGACGCGCTGTTTGCCATGCAGAAGGCGAACGCGGTCAAGCGGATTGTTGCGGAGCTGACGCTGACGCGGATGTGCGACGAAACGATGGACACGTCAAACGAGGCGATCCTGTCGCGGCTTGCAAAGCTGGAGGACCGGGTGGCGCTGGGGGTCAGTGC
>USMO01000092.1 GCA_900555785.1 uncultured Eubacteriales bacterium
TCGCGGACGGGGTATGCGCATCCGGGGCGGACATCACGGTTCGGCTGGACGGCGGCGAGCTGACTGTCCGCGCCGAGCCGGACGGGACGCTGTTCCTGACCGGGGCTGCCGAGGAAATCTGTGAGGGAACCGCCTGGGTATAAGCGGGGAAGGAAAAAGAACACAGAGCCGGCAGGTTCAGCCAATGCCGCAAAAATCCATTTCCCGCATAGACTTTTCAGTTTTGACCGTTTGCCGCCGCGGACAACGCGGAATCATCCATTCCGGATCGGGCAGATGACGCCCGGAATGAAAGGAGAAAGAAAAATGAAGCAGAAAGACCGGAAGCTCGTCTTAGAGGACGGCAGCGTGTACACCGGCTACGGGTTCGGATACCCGGCAGACCGCGTGTGCGAGATCGTGTTCAACACCTCCATGGTCGGGTACCAGGAGATCGTCTCGGATCTGTCCTATACCGATCAGGCGGTCGTGATGACCTACCCCCTCATCGGCAACTACGGCGTTACCGATGACGACTTTGAGTGCAAAACACCCGGGATCGGCGGCATGATCGTGTATGACTACAACGATATGCCCTCCAACTTCCGCTACACCAAAACCCTGTCCGAGCTGCTGGAGGAGAACGGAATCCCCGGGCTGTCCGGCGTCGATACGCGCAGTCTTACCCGCAGTATCCGGGATCACGGCACGCGGCGCGGCTTGCTGACTGCCATAGACACCCCCGTCGGGCAGGCACTGGAAATCATCCGCGCAACCCCCGTTCCGCATGACGCCGTAGCGCGCGTCAGCTGCCGCAAGCGCTGGTACGCCCGGACTGCCAACCCCCGCTTCAATGTCGTGGCGGTGGACTGCGGCATCAAGCTGAATATCGTCCGCAGTCTGAATCAGTTCGGCTGCAACGTCACCGTGGTGCCGTATACCACCACGGCGGAGGAAATCGCATTCCTGAAGCCGGACGGCGTCTTTCTCTCCAACGGTCCCGGCGACCCGGCGGACGTCCTGCCCGTTATCCGGACGGTGCGCGGTCTGCGCGGACGCTTCCCTATCTTCGGCATCTGCCTCGGGCATCAGCTCATTTCGCTCGCCTACGGCGCCGAAACCTACAAGCTCAAGTTCGGGCACCGCGGCGGCAACCACCCGGTCATGAACCTGACGACGGGAAAGGTCGAGATGACCTCGCAGAACCACAGCTACGCCGTGCGTCCGGAGTCGCTGGAGGGAACGGGACTGACCGTCACCCACCGCAACCTGCTGGATGACACCGTGGAGGGTGTCGCCTGCCCGGCGGACAGCGTTTTCTCGGTACAGTACCACCCGGAGAGCGCGCCCGGACCGCAGGACAGCCGATACCTGTTTGAGCAATTCGTCCGGAGCATGGCGGACGCAAAGGAGGTGAGCCGGAATGCCTAAGAGAACCGATATACGGAAGGTGCTTGTCATCGGCTCCGGTCCCATCGTGATCGGACAGGCGGCGGAGTTTGACTACGCCGGCACGCAGGCGTGTCTGGCTCTCAAGGAGGAGGGCTACGAGGTTATCCTCGCCAACTCCAACCCCGCGACCATCATGACCGACACCTCGGTCGCCGACAAGGTGTACATGGAGCCGCTGACGCTGGAATTCCTTGCGCGCATCTGCCGCATGGAGCGTCCCGACGCCATCGTGCCGGGCATCGGCGGGCAGACCGGACTGAATCTTGCCATGCAGCTTGCCAAAAAGGGCGTGCTGGCTGAGTGCGAGATCGAGCTTCTGGGCACCGATGCCGACAGCATTGAGCGCGCAGAGGACCGCGAGCTGTTCAAGGAGCTGTGCGAGCAGATCGGGGAGCCGGTCGTGCCGTCGCAGATCACGTACAGCGTCGAGGAGGCAATCACCGCGGCGGAGCAGATCGGGTACCCTGTCATCCTGCGCCCCGCCTTCACGCTGGGCGGCACGGGCGGCGGCTTTGCCTACAACCCCGACGAGCTGCGCGAAATGATGAAGAACGCGCTGGCGCTCTCCCCGGTGCATCAGGTGCTGGTGGAGAAGAGCATCAAGGGCTACAAGGAGATCGAGTACGAGGTTATCCGGGACGCCAACGACACCGCCATCACGGTGTGCAACATGGAAAACCTTGACCCCGTGGGCATCCACACCGGCGACTCCATCGTGGTGGCGCCCAGCCAGACGCTGACCAACAAGGAGTACCAGATGCTGCGCGACAGCGCACTGAAGATCATCCGTGCCCTGCACGTCAAGGGCGGATGCAACGTACAGTTCGCGCTGGATCCCCACTCCTTCCGCTACTACGTCATTGAGGTCAATCCCCGCGTTTCGCGCTCCTCGGCGCTGGCGTCCAAGGCAAGCGGCTACCCCATCGCGCGGGTGTCCGCCAAGATCGCCGTGGGCATGGATCTGCACGAGATCCGGCTGGCAAACACGCTTGCCAGCTTTGAGCCGACGCTGGACTATGTCGTGACCAAAATGCCGCGCTTCCCCTTCGACAAGTTCCCCGCCGCCATGAACACGCTGTCCACCCAGATGAAGGCGACCGGCGAGGTCATGAGCGTGGGACGCAGCTTCGAGGAGAGTCTGCTCAAGGCGATCCGCTCGCTGGAGGAAGGCAAAAATCACATCCACCTGGAGAAGTTCGACGCCGCGCACATGAGCGTGGATCGGCTGCTGGAATACATCCGGGAAGGAACGGACGACCGCATCTACGCCATCTCCCAGCTTATGGGAATGGGCGTTGACCCCTCGCTGATCTGCAACAGGACGCAGATTGATATGTTCTTCCTGGACAAGATCAAGAAGATCGTGGACTTCGAGCGCGAGCTGGAGCGTGCGCCGCACGATTCGGCAACACTCCGCGAGGCTAAGCGCATGGGCTTCTCGGACTCCTATATCGCCGAGCTGTGGAACACGACCGAGGACGAGGTGTACGGGTGGCGCGTCCGGGAGAACATTTTCCCGGTATACAAGATGATCGACACCTGCGCAAGCGAATTCGACAGCTATGTGCCCTACTTCTACTCCACCTACGCCGAGGAGAACGAGGCGCATTCGGACCCCGGCAAAAAGAAGATTGTCGTGCTGGGCGCCGGACCCATCCGCATCGGGCAGGGCGTGGAATTTGACTATTCCACGGTCCATGCGGTGCAGACCATTAAGAAATCCGGCTATGAAGCCATCATCATCAACAACAACCCCGAAACGGTTTCCACCGACTATACCACCTCCGACAAGCTCTATTTTGAGCCGCTGACCGCCGAGGACGTGATGAACATCATCGATCTGGAGCAGCCGGAGGGCGTGATTGCCTCGCTGGGCGGGCAGACCGCGATCAATCTGGCAGAAAAGCTGGCAGCGCGCGGCGTGAAGATCATCGGCACCGACTGCGAGGCGATTGAGCGTGCGGAGAACCGCGACGTATTCGAGCGGCTGCTGGTCGATCTCGGCATTCCGGAGCCGAAGGGCAAAGCCGTGACCAACATCGAGGACGGCGTGAAAGTTGCAGCCGAGATCGGCTACCCGGTGCTGGTGCGTCCGTCCTTCGTGCTGGGCGGCAGAGCGATGCAGATTGTGACAAACGAGGAAGGCTTGCGGCACTACCTGCGCACGGCGGTTGAGATTGACGAGGACCGCCCGGTGCTGGTGGACAAATACATTGTCGGAAAAGAGGTCGAGGTGGATGCCATCTGCGACGGACGCGACGTGTTCGTTCCCGGTATTATGGAGCTGGTGGAGCGTACCGGTATCCACAGCGGCGACAGCATCAGCGTTTATCCGCCCTTCAGCATTTCCGACCGGGTAAAGGGCATACTGCTTCAGTATACCAAGCGTTTGGGCCTTGCCATCGGCATTGTGGGGCTGTTCAACATCCAGTTCATCGTAGACCGCAGCGACGAGGTCTATATCATCGAGGTCAACCCGCGCTCGTCCCGCACCGTTCCGTTCCTCTCCAAGGCAACCGGCTACAGCCTTGCCGACATCGCAACCGAGGTGATCCTCGGCAAATCGCTCAAGGAGCAGGGCATCTTTGCGCTGTATCCCGAGGAGAAGAAGCGGCACTATGTCAAGGTTCCGGTCTTCTCGTTCAGCAAGATTACCGGCGTGGACGCGTCGCTCTCGCCTGAGATGAAGTCGACCGGTGAAGCCATCGGCTATGACGACAAACTCAACCGTGCGCTCTACAAGGCGCTGCAGGCATCCGGCATGAAGCTGCACAACTACGGAACCGTGTTCGTCACGGTCTGCGACAGGGACAAAACCGAAGCGCTGCCGCTGGTGCGCCGGTTCTACAATCTCGGCTTCAACATCGAAGCAACCGAGGGAACCGCGCGGTTCCTCAAGGAGAACGGCATCCGCACGCGCATTCTCGGCAAACTGGGCGAAGGCTCGCACGACATCGAGAACGCCCTGCGCCAGGGACACATTGCCTACGTCATCAACACCGGCGACGTTGCAAGCGCCGGACAAAATACCGACGGACACCGTATCAGACAGATTGCAACGGAGAATAATATCACCATGTTCACATCGCTTGACACCGTTCGCGTGCTGCTGGATGTGCTGGAGGAAACCACGCTCGGTGTTTCGACGATCGATTCGTAAGGGAAGGAGCGAACATGAAGGAAGTCAACTATACACTGGAGAGCAACCGGAAAATCGCCAAGGATATTTATGAAATGGTCCTCACCGGCGACAACAGCGCCATAACGCGCCCGGGCAAATTCGTCAATCTCCTGATTGACGGCTGCTATCTGCGCCGCCCGCTGTCGGTCTGCAATGTCGAGGGCGACCGGCTGACGCTGATCTACAAGGTGGTGGGAAAGGGGACCGAAATCCTCTCCCACGCCGAGCCGGGAGCGGTCTTTGACACGCTGACCGGGCTTGGCAACGGCTTTGACGTTACGCGGGCCGGCAGCTATCCGCTGCTGGTCGGCGGCGGCGTTGGGGTCCCGCCGATGTATCTGCTCTGCCGCCGGCTCATAGAGAACGGCGCAAAGCCGACTGTTGTGCTCGGCTTCAACACGGCAGACGACGTGTTCTACCGGGAGCGGTTCGAAGCGCTGGGGGCTGAGGTCCGTGTGACAACGGCAGACGGCTCGGTCGGGACCCGCGGGTTCGTGACCGACGAGGTAAAGCGGCTGATGTACACCTATTTCTATGCATGCGGACCGATGCCGATGTTCCGGGCGCTGGATCAGGTGGTCACGACCTCCGGCGAATACAGCTTTGAGGAGCGCATGGGCTGCGGCTTCGGTGCCTGCATGGGTTGCTCCTGCAAGACGAAATACGGAACCAAGCGGATCTGCGTAGACGGACCCGTGCTGAGACGAGAGGAGGTCATCTGGTGAATACGAAAGTCACGCTGTCCGGCTGGGAGCTGGACAACCCCATCATTCCGGCAAGCGGAACCTTTGGCTACGGCAAGGAATTTGCGGCGCTTTACGATCTGGACCTGCTCGGAACCTTCTCGTTCAAGGGCACGACCGTTGAGGAACGCTTCGGCAATCCCACCCCGCGCATTGCGGACAGCTACGCAGGCATCGTCAACTCCATCGGGCTGCAGAACCCCGGCGTTGACCATGTGATTGCGCACGAGCTGCCGGAGATGAAGAAATTCTTTCACAAAAAGGTGATTGCCAACCTCAGCGGCGCAACGACCGAGGAATATGTCACGCTGGCGGAAAAGCTCGGCAAAGAGGAGCAGGTGGGGATTCTGGAGGTCAACATCAGCTGCCCGAACGTCCGCTGCGGCGGCATGTCGGTCGGCACGTCACCCGAAAAGGCGCTGGAGGTGACCAAAGCGGTCAAAGCCGTTGCCAAGAAGCCGGTTTATATGAAACTCTCCCCGAACGTGACCGACATTGTGTCGATTGCGCTTGCCTGCGAGGAGGGCGGCGCGGACGGCATCAGCATGATCAACACGCTGGTTGGCGCACGGATTGACCTGAAGACACGCCGCCCGGTGATTGCAAACAAGATTGCGGGCTATTCCGGCAAGGCGCTGTTCCCGGTTGCGCTGGGGATGGTCTACAAGGTCTATGCGGCGGTCAAGCTGCCGGTCATCGGCATTGGAGGCGTCTCCTCGGCAGAGGACGCAGTGGAAATGATGATGGCAGGCGCAACGGCGGTCGGCGTCGGCGCGGCGAACCTGATCGATCCTTACGCATCGAAGAAAATGGTTGAGGACCTGCCGCGCGTGATGGAGAAATACGGCATCGAAAATCTTTCGGATATAATAGGGGTGGCACACAATGGATGATAAGGTCATCATTGCGCTGGATTTTGACAGCGCGGAAAAGGTTTACGCATTCCTGGACCGCTTTGGGGAGCGGAAACTGTTCGTCAAAATCGGCATGGAGCTGTTCTATGCCGAAGGACCCGCAATCGTGCGCGAAATCAAGCGGCGCGGGCACAAAATCTTCCTGGACCTGAAGCTGCATGACATTCCGAACACAGTCGGCAAGGCGATGAAGGTGCTGTCCGGCTTGGACGTGGACCTGTGCAATCTCCATGCATCCGGAACCAAGGAAATGATGGAGGCAGCGGTGCGCGGCTTGACCCGTGCGGACGGCACGCGCCCGCTGCTGATTGCCGTGACCCAGCTGACCAGCACCGATGAGACCGCCCTGCACGAGGAGCTGCTGATCGACCGCCCGATGGAGGAGGTCGTGCTCTCCTATGCAGCGCGCGCCAAGGCTGCAGGGCT